>JAPLOW010000055.1 GCA_026400555.1 Hyphomicrobiales bacterium | reverse complement strand
TGGTGCCACCGCATCCGCGACCATGGCGGCGTGCTGTTCATCGATCTGCGCGACCATTACGGCATGCTGCAATGCGTCGCTGATCCGGATTCGCCGGCGTTCAAGGCGGTCGAACAGGTGCGTTCGGAATGGTGTGTGCGCATCGACGGCAAGGTGCGCCGCCGCCCGGAAGGCACGACGAATGCCGACCTGCCGACCGGCATGGTCGAGATTTTCATCACAGAAGTTGAGGTGCTCGGCCCGGCTGGCGAATTGCCGCTGCAGGTCTTCGGCGATCAGCAGTATCCGGAGGACACGCGGCTGAAGTACCGCTTCCTCGACCTGCGCCGCGAAAAGCTGCACCAGAACATCATGACGCGCGGTGCCATCGTCGACGCCATGCGTCGTCGGATGAAAGGGCAGGGCTTCTTCGAGTTCCAGACGCCGATCCTGACGGCTTCCAGCCCGGAAGGCGCACGCGACTTCCTCGTGCCGAGCCGCATCCATCCGGGCAAGTTCTACGCGCTGCCGCAGGCCCCGCAGCAGTACAAGCAGCTGATCATGATGGCGGGCTTTGACCGCTACTTCCAGATCGCGCCGTGCTTCCGCGACGAGGACCCGCGCGCCGACCGTCTGCCGGGCGAGTTCTACCAGCTCGACCTCGAAATGAGCTTCGTGGAGCAGGAGGACGTGTTCGCGGCCGTCGAGCCGGTCATTACCGGCATTTTCGAGGAGTTCGGCGGCGGCAAACCGGTGACCAAGAACTGGCCACGCATTCCCTATGCCGAGTCAATGGCCAAGTACGGCACCGACAAGCCCGACCTGCGCAACCCGCTGGTGATGCAGGACGTGTCCGACATCATGCGCGGCTCGGGCTTCAAGGTCTTCGCGCGCATTCTCGAAGAGCCGAAGAACCGTGTCTGGACTATCCCCGCGCCAGGCGGCGGCTCGCGCGCGTTCTGTGACCGCATGAACTCCTGGGCGCAGGGCGAAGGGCAGCCTGGGCTGGGCTATGTGATGTGGAAAGAGGGCGCGGGCGCCGGCCCCGTTGCGAACAACATCGGCCCTGAGAAAACTGAAGCAATCCGCCAACAGCTTGGCCTGAAAGACAGCGACGCCTGTTTCTTCGTCGCGGGTGATCCGGCCAAGTTCGTCAAGTTTGCAGGCCTTGCCCGCACCAAAGTCGGCGAGGATTTGAACCTGATCGACAAGGAGCGCTTCGAGCTGGCCTGGATTGTCGACTTTCCGATGTTTGAATACAATGAGGACGAGAAGAAGGTCGATTTCAGCCACAACCCATTCTCGATGCCGCAGGGCGGGCTGGAAGTGTTAAAGACGCAGGACCCGACCACGATCAAGGCGTTCCAGTACGACATCGCCTGCAACGGCTTCGAGATTGCGTCCGGCGGCATCCGCAACCATCGCCCCGAAGCCATGGTCAAGGCCTTCGAGATCGCCGGCTATGGCGAGAAGGATGTGATCGAGCGCTTCGGCGGCATGTACCGCGCCTTCCAGTATGGCGCGCCGCCCCATGGCGGCATGGCGGCGGGCGTTGACCGCATCGTGATGCTGCTCTGCGGCACCGCGAACCTGCGCGAAATCTCGCTCTTCCCGATGAACCAGCAGGCGCTCGACGTGCTGATGGGCGCGCCGTCCGACGTGACCCCCAAACAGCTGCGCGAGCTGCACATCCGGCTCAACGTGAAGGAATAGCGCCTTGAGCAACCATCCCGGTGTCATCCCCGGCGGCCTGCAGGGCCGGGAAGGAGATCCCCCTGTTGCCTCGCGACGCTGGTGGATGCCCTTCCCGGCGTCGCCGCGCATGTCGTCGGCGTTTGGCCGCGCATTACTGCGCTGGTTTCTTTTTGCGCCGCTGGCTCTCACCGCCTGCCAGCAGCACAACGCATATATGCCCGGTACGCCGGAATATGCCGCCGCGATGGTCTCGCGCGGCTATGATTGCGGCCTTCGCGTCGAGCGCGGGCGCGTTGTCGCGGTCTATCAGGGCGACGAGCGCCGCCGGCTGATCGCAGTGAACCAGGACTTTGCCGTCCGCTCCTACAACCTGCCGCGCGCCTGCACCGAGACAGAGCGCGCCGCAGTGGCCTCGGAACTCAGGGCCATCGCCCGGCGCTGAGCTATTCGGCGCGGGCCTGCACGTCGATCTTGTCGAACAGCGCCTGTGGCGCGCCCATGACCTGCACCGCGTCGGCCACGCCGATGCCACCGGGAGAGCGCGACTGAAGGTCTATTCCGAGCTTGCCGGGTCGCGCCACGAAGCGTGCGACAGCGGCCGTGATCGCCTTTGCCCCGGCAGAATCCCCGAGGATGGCCGGAAGGCCGACTGCGGCGATCGTGCCCCATTCGCGCCGGAGCGCCTCTGGCGTTTTGTTGGCCTTGCCGGCCTCGCGGGCGACCACCTTCTCGATGCCACCGAAGTTCTCGAATGTCATGGTCAGGCGCTGAGCCGTGGCCGACAGCCAGGCCACCTGTGCCAGGGCCGTATCCGTCGAGAACGCCTCCTTGCTGACATTGCCGAGCTGGCCGGCGAAGGCGACGGCGGCCATATCCTTGCCGGAGAAGTTCAGCGCCTTGATGGTGAGCTGCTCCTTGTCCTGCTGCCAGGCGAGGTCCGCCAGCCAGGACAGGTTGACCGACTTGTACCCCATGGCGATGAGGTCGCGCACGGCGCTCTCGCGCGATGAGGCCGGCAGCGGCGCTGCGAACTCCTCGGCCCCGAAGCGGAAGGCGGTGGGGATGCCGTCGACCTGCTGGCCGAAGCCAAGCTCCATGCTTTTCACAGAGGCGCGGATGATTTCGGGCGGTCCCTGGCGGCGCGGGCCGCTGGTGTCGGGCGCCTCGACATTGAAGCCCTTCATGCGGATCGTGCCGAGCTTGGGAATGAGCTTGGTGTACTCGCTCTTCAGCGCGGCCATGTCGCCACGCTCAAGCATGTTGGCCAACGCCCGCAGACTGTCGCGATAGCTGAAGTCACGCATCTCGAATTCGGCCAGCGACATCTTGGCCGGTCCGGCGTCGATGCTCAAGTCGCTGATGGCGAGGCCACCCTGCTGCGGCTGATCGCTGAAGCGCATGCGGCCGATGGTAAAGGTGGCGGCGTCCTTGCCGGCGTTGAAGTTGCCCTTGAAGCCCTCAGCATCCATCACGCCGTATTCGAAGTTGTCGAAGAAGGCGAACACGCGCGACATCATCACCATGTTTGCGACCGACGGCTCGCTCTTCACGCCGCCTTCGGCTTTCTGCTTCTCGGCCATGGCGACGACGTTACGCATCGCATCCAGCAACGGCTCCTTGCCGGGCCGCGCCTTGGCTTCGCGGCCCGTGACCCGCGCCACGCTGACCTGGCCGGCGCCAAGCGGCAAATCCATCACATAATCGCGGTAACTGACGCTCCGATACAGCGGCGCCAGCGGCACCGCCTGCGGATCGGGCACCGAGCCGGTGAGGGCGCGCGCCGACAGCGGCATGTCGATGCCTTCCGCCAGCATCTCGCCGATGCGGAACTGCACCGCCCCTGCACCCTTGTCGTTCATGTCGCCGCTAAGGCCAGCCGCCCTGATGCGGCTGATCACGCCTGCGCTGATCGTGTCCATGGTGATGTCGCGATAGACGATCTTCTGCTTCGCCCCTGCGACATCCTGCTCCATGATCAGCTCGGGGATGCTGGCCGATGCCGCCTGCAGCCGGGAGATTCGCGCCACCGCATCGCCCGGTCCTGTGCCGTCGAGGATGCCGCGCAAATCCGCTTCGCTCAGGTCTGTACCGCGCACATCAAGCTTCGGGATCGCGATGCTGATGACGCCGAAATCGTAGCGCAGGTTCGACAGGCTGATATCCGCCGCACGGGCCGGAACCAGCGCCAGCCCTAGCGCAGCAGCGACGCCGAGAATCATCGAGAGTTGGAATGTTCGCTTCACAGTGAGCCCCCCTGAAATCATCTGGTCAAAAACCCACACAAGGCGCGAAATGTTGCTGATTTGAGGCTGCCGGTTGATTGCCAGCACCTGACCCAGCGTTTATGCGACCTGAATGTTCCAAGCCTCAGATGTAACGGCCATTGTCGTGGCGTACAACAGCGCAGCCGTTCTGCCCGCCTGTCTGAAGGCGCTCCGCGCTGAGGGCGCGCCGGTCATCGTGGTTGACAATGCCAGCACGGACGCGAGTGCGGCGGTCGCCGAGGCCGATGGCGTTACAGTCATCCGATCGGTGCGCAATGAGGGCTATGGGCGCGGCAACGGGCTTGGCGTCGCGGCGGCGACAACCCGGTTTGTGCTGGTCTGCAATCCCGATCTGGTCGTCTCGCACGGCGCGCTCGCGAGCCTGCTGGCAGCGATGGCGACGTACCCGCAGGCGGGGCTGGCGGCGCCGCTGATCATCGAGCCGGACGGACGCGTCTTCGTGCAGCCGCGCTCGTTGCTGTCGCCCGGCCATCTCAATCAGGCCGCGTGCATTCTGGTTCCGGACGGGCCGGCCTCGATCCCCTTCGTGTCGGGAGCCTGCTTCCTGATGGCGCGCGCGCTGTTCGATGCCATCGGCGGCTTCGATCCGAACATCTTCCTCTACTACGAGGACGACGATCTGTGCCGCCGCCTGATGGACATGGGACGGGCGCCGCTGCTGGTTCCCGGTGCGAACGTGTCACATGTTCGGGGAACCTCGACGTCCCCGGCGGCAGGCCACCGCTTCAAGGTGCGCTGGCACTTCGCCTGGTCGCGGCAGTATATCTGCGCCAAATATGGACTGCCGGCCGAACCGGCCTGGAAAGCTGGCTGGGCTATGCTGCGCGCGGTTCTCAACGCCATGGTCTTCAACGCGCAGGGCTATGAGCGCTATGCCGGCTCCGCGGCCGGCGCTCTCGCATTCCGGCGCGGCGAGACGGCGCTGGCGCGCGAAAGGCTGTCATGAACGCCGCGATCGAGTGGCTCGACCGCTGGCGTAAGCGGCTGAAGAGTGGTGCAAACCCGCACAACCTCATCCGCCTCAACCATGAGCGCGACGCGAAGCGCCATGGCGACAGCTATGGCGATCATTCCTATGGACGCTTCGTCATCCGCCGCTGGGGACACGCCACGCGCCTCAGCGTCGGCCGCTTCTGTTCGGTCGCCGACGACGTCACCGTGTTTCTGGGCGGCAACCATCGCACAGACTGGGCCAGCACCTATCCGTTCTCCGATTTCGCGGATCGCTGGCCGGCGGCGACGGGCCACCCCTCGACGCTGACCAGCCGGGGCGATGTTGTGATTGGCTCCGATGTCTGGATCGGCGCGGGGGCCACGATCATGTCGGGCGTCACCATCGGGCACGGCGCTGTCATCGGCGCGCGCGCGGTCGTGACACGGTCGGTTCCGGACTACGCGGTGGTGGCCGGCAACCCGGCCGCTTTGGTCAAGCTGCGTTTTCCGCCCGACCAGATCGCGCGCCTGCTGGCAACGGCATGGTGGGATCTGCCGAATAGCGACATCGACGCGATCGCCACCCTGCTGCAGTCGGGCGACATCGAGGCGCTGCTGGCGCGGCTCGAGGCGAAAGGCGGCTGACGGGCCGCTCCGCCTTCAATCCTGACGGATGTCGCTGGCCGGCTGCGACAGCACCTTGCGGATGGCGCGCAGGCTGCGCCCAACCTGGTTGGCCTTGTGCGTCAGCTCGCTTTTTTCGGAGAACAGCCTGTCTTCTTCCTGCTGCATCATGGCCAGCGGCGCACAGATCGCCAGCGGGCTTTCGACCAGCGGAGCCTTGGCGCTGGACAGATCGAAGGGCTGCACGAGGTGGGCGGACTTGATGAGCGCCACCTTCGAGCGGGCGCGGGCCTCGCGCGTTTCGTCGCGTGCGGGACGCTGGAGCACGATGGCGGCATCGCGCCACATGTCGCCTTTGCCGTAGACCGGACGCCACTGCACCCGTGCGTCGAGCACATCGAGATCGGCCCATTTCGCCAGCGCCGGCATGCCATCGTCATAGAAGCGCCAGCAATCCACCGGGTAACGGTGCAGTGGGCCCGATCCCGGCGCCACGATGAAGGCCAGCCCGCCGGGCTTCAGCACGCGCCCGATCTCCAGGATGGTGATCCAGAAGAACTCCGTGTGTTCGAAGACCTGGCTGCAGGTGACCAGATCGAAGGATGCGTCGGCGATCTCGCGCCAGTCATACGGCTCTGCCACCACGAGGTCGACATTCGGCCCCGGTTCGATGTCGAGGCCGACATAGCGCCAGTGTTCGTTGGCGAACGCCTCCCGGTTGGAGGCATGGCCCCCCGCCACCACGGCCGAGCCGACATCGAGCACCGACAGCGCCGTGCTCTCGAACGGGGCGAGCATGCGTCTGCGGAAAAGTTGAGCCTTGCGGAATGCGGACTGATGCATTGTGGTGACGCCGACCGTTCGTGCATGACAAGGATGCCTGAAGCGGTCGTTTGATTGAACATCAGAAGCACGTCAATGAACAATTCTTATTTTGACACTGTCCGCACTGAGATCATGCCGCATCTTCCGGCGAAGGTGGCGCGCATCCTTGATCTCGGCTGCGGCACCGGCGCGACGACCGCGGCCGTGCGCAAGGCGCGCGCCGTGGTCTGGGCCGGTGGTGTCGAGTACTTGCCGGATGTCGCCGCACAGGCGACCGGCAACTTCGAACGGCTCTGGGTCGGAGACGCGGCCGCGGCCGATCTTGAGGCCGAGATCGCGCCGGGGTCGCTTGATCTGGCGCTGTGCCTCGACGTGCTGGAGCACATGGTCGATCCGTGGACGATGGTGAAGCGGCTCGCGGCGCTGCTCGCTCCCGGTGGCCGCCTGATCATCTCGGTCCCCAACATCCGTAACTACCGCTTCATCATGGGTCTGATCACGAGAGGGGACTTCCGCTATCGCGAGTTCGGCCTTCTTGACCGCACACATCTTCGCTTTTTCGTGAAGGATACGGCGGCCGAGCTTGCCACCTGCGGCGGCCTGAGGCTGGTTAGCGCTGCCTCGATCCAGACATTCAAGGCCTACGAGCCGCGCGGCATCCTGAACGCACTCGCCTTTGGCCGCCTGGAAGCATTTCTTGCCAAGCAATGGCTGATCGTGGCGGAAAAGCCGCCCGTCTGACCCTACAGTGCGAACGAGGTCCCGCAGCCACATGACGAGGTGGCGTTCGGATTGGTGATCTTGAACGATTGTCCGATCAGGTCGTCGACGAAATCGATGGTGGACTGATCGAGGAATTGCAGCGAGGTCTCGTCGATCAGCACCGCGGCGGAGCCCTGAGCGAGCCGGACATCATCGGCGTTCTGCGCCGTGTCCATTTCGAAGACATACTGGAAACCCGAGCAACCGCCGCCTTTGACGGCGACCCGCAGCATCGTGCCCGATGGTTCCGTCGCCAGCACATCAGCGATCCGGCGGAAGGCGCGGTCGGTGACGGTGATGGGCGGTGCAGCGGTGGCGTTCAAAATTTGGGCTCCGTTTTCGCGTGAAGCAGGGGCTCGATCAGCGAAGATCAGCTTGTCTCGTAGCGCCCCCTGAAGGTAAGACCCCTTGGCCGTCAGTTCAAGCGGCATCGCGACCGGTTGCCCGGAGGTCCGAGCCAGATGCGAGAGCCAGGTGACCGTTTCCGTTCAGCCTTCGCCTGCCGCCCGTCGCAGACGCGCGGCCGGCTGGTCGAGGAGGCCGCGTCGCCCACCCGCAGCGATTTCCAGCGCGACCGCGACCGCATCATCCATTCGACCGCATTTCGGCGGCTGAAGCACAAGACGCAGGTCTTCGTCTTCCACGAAGGGGACCACTTCCGCACACGCCTGACTCACACCATCGAGGTCGCGCAGATCACGCGCTCGATCGCCCGTTCGCTGGGGCTCGACGAAGACCTCGCCGAGGCGCTGGCGCTGGCGCACGATCTCGGCCACACGCCGTTCGGCCACACCGGCGAGGACGCGCTGCACGCCTGCATGCAGGGGCAGGGCGGCTTCGACCACAATGCGCAGGCGTTGCGCATCGTGACACGGCTTGAACGGCGCTACCCCGCCTTCGATGGCCTCAACCTGACCTGGGAGACGCTCGAAGGGCTCGTCAAGCACAACGGCCCGTTGCTGGACGACGGCGGTCGACCCATGCCGCGTTATGCGCTGGACGGCGTTCCGGGCGCCATCCTCGACTACAATGCCCGCCACGACCTCTGGCTTTCGAGCCATGCGAGCGCCGAGGCGCAGGTTGCCGCGCTGGCCGATGACATCGCCTACGACGCTCACGATATTGATGATGGCCTGCGTGCGGGCCTGTTCGATCTGTCCGACCTGCGGGAGGTCCCGTTCCTCGCCGGGATCCTCGCGGACATTGCCGGCCAGTATCCCGCGCTGGAGCGTTCGCGCACGATCAGCGAACTGTCGCGCCGGGTGATCACCTGCTTCGTCGAGGATGTGATCGCCCAAAGCGCCGTGCAGATCGTCGAAGCCGGCGTGGGTTCGGCGGATGAGGTGCGGTTGTGCGGCGGGCAGCTTGTCGCGTTCTCTGCCGCTGCGGCCGCCGCCGACCGTGCCATCAAGGATTTCCTGTTTCCCAGGATGTACCGGCACCCGCGCGTGATGAGAATCCGGCACGACGCCGCCGAGGTCGTCAACGACCTGTTCAGGCGTTTCGCCGCCAATCCCGATTTGATGCCGCCTGAATGGCGTGAGGGCGTCGGCAGCGCCGATCCGGCCCGCTTGACCCGGCGCATCTGCGATTACATAGCGGGCATGACGGACCGCTACGCGCTTGATGCCCATGCCCGGCTGTTTGACGCGACCCCGCACTTGCGTTAGGCGCGCCGAAAGCTGTCAGCGCTTCGATCAGGGCTGAATTGACTCAAGATGACAGGATGCGCCCTCAAGGCGCTGCAGGCCATGAACATTTTCGATGTTTTCACCGCAAGGATCGCCACGATCCTGCAGTCACTCGCCAACCGGGGCGTGGTCCCGGCCGGGCTCGATCTGTCGCGCGTGGTCGTGGAGCCGCCGCGCGACCCCAGCCATGGCGATCTCGCCACCAACGCCGCCATGGCGCTGGCCCGTGACGCGAAGATGAACCCGCGCCAACTGGCCGAGCTGATCGTGCCCGAACTGGCGAAGGATGCCGACGTCGACAGTGTTTCGGTCGCTGGGCCGGGCTTCATCAATCTGGCCCTGAAGCCGTCAGTGTTCGAAGCGGTATTGCGCGATGCTGTCCGCGCCGGCGCGGATTTCGGCAAGGGTGCGCCGCAGGCATTGCCGAAGGTCAATGTCGAATATGTCTCCGCCAATCCCACGGGGCCGATGCATGTCGGCCACGGGCGTGGCGCGGTCTTCGGCGATGCACTGGCAAACCTGCTGGCTTTTGCCGGACGCGACGTGACGCGCGAATACTACATCAACGATGCCGGCGCGCAGGTCGATGTGCTCGCCCGCTCCGCCTTCCTGCGCTACCGCGAGGCGCTGGGAGAAGACATCGGCCCGATCCCGGAAGGGCTCTATCCGGGGGATTATCTGGTATCAGTCGGGCAGGCGCTGGCCGCTGGCCATGGAGCCGCCTTGCGGCATCAGCCGGAAGCTGACTGGCTGCCGCTGGTCCGCACCGTCGCCATCGATGGCATGATGGCCATGATCCGTGAGGATCTCGCTGCGCTCGGCGTGGTCCACAAGGTCTTCTTTTCCGAACGCTCCTTGCAGGGCGGCGGAAATGGTGGCGCCGTTGGCGAAGCCATAGAAGGGCTCAAGGCCCGCGACCTGATCTATGAAGGACGCCTGCCGCCGCCGAAGGGCCAGAAGGACGAGGACTGGGAGGACCGCGTGCAGACGCTGTTCCGCTCGACCGAGTTTGGCGACGATGTTGACCGGCCGCTGATGAAATCGGATGGCGGCTACACCTATTTCGCCTCCGACATTGCCTATCACAAGTCAAAGTTCGACCGCGGCTTTGCTGAGATGATCGACATCTGGGGCGCGGACCATGGCGGTTACGTCAAGCGCATGCAGGCGGCAGTCAAGGCCATCACCGACGGCAAGGGCGTGCTGGATGTGAAGCTGTGCCAGCTCGTCAAGCTGATGCGGGATGGCGAGCCGGTGAAGATGTCGAAACGCTCCGGCGATTTCGTCACGCTGCGCGAAGTCATCGATGAGGTCGGGCGTGATGCGGTGCGCTTCATGATGCTGTTCCGCAAGAATGATGCGACGCTGGAATTCGATCTGGCCAAGGTCGTGGAGCAGTCAAAGGACAATCCGGTCTTCTATGTCCAGTATGCTCATGCCCGCTGCGCCTCGATCTTCCGGCAGGCGGCCGAGGCCATGCCTGGCGCCGATGTATCGGCCAAGGCGTTGGCCGAAGCGGACCTCGCCTTGCTGACCGATGATTCGGAAACGGCGCTGATCAGGCTTCTGGCGCAGTATCCGCGCTTGATCGAACAGGCAGCATCGGCCCATGAGCCGCATCGCGTGGCGTTTTACCTGTACGATCTTGCGCAATCTTTCCATTCGCTCTGGAATAAGGGCAGGGACGAGCCGCAATTACGGTTCGTTAATCATAACCAGCCAGGGTTGTCCCGAGCGAGACTGTCGCTTGTGCAAGCGGTGCGGTGTGTTCTTGCGTCGGGTCTGGGCGTGATTGGCGTTTCGAGTCCGGCGGAAATGCGTTGAAGGTCGCAAGTGGCTTTCTGCGCCAGGCTGTAACAGCGTAGCTTGCTGAAAGGGCACAAAATTGCCTTAACTCGCAGGCAAGGAAAGTCGCCATGTCAGACCAAACAAAAAGCCGATTGGCCGTGGACCTCGACGATCTCGAGCGTCAGCTTCGGCAGACTGCCAGTGCCCAGCCCAAGGCCGTTCAGGGCGATCCTCTCGCCGAGCTCGCCCGCATCGTCGGTCAGGACGATCCGTTCAAGGCGATGTTCGCCGAACGGCAGGCGAAAGCTGCTCCGGCGCAGGAGAGCCCGCGTCTGCCCCCGCTCCACGTTGTCCGTACTCCTGCGCCTGAACCGGCGCCCGAGCCGTCGCTGCCATTTGACGAACCAGGCGCGCCGCCTGCGGCCGATGCATCATCCTTGTCCAGGAGCATGATGGATGAGTTCGACGCGCTCCTGCGCGCCGAGATGCGCGGCCCGATCATGGATGCACGCCCTGCCGCACCTGAGCGACCAGCAGACGAGCCGTTTGGGATGGCCTACGACAGCGCGCCGCGTCAGGACGAACCGTCATCCGGCGGGTCTGATCTGCGCGCCGAGCCGCGCCAGCCCGACGACCTGCCGCGCGACATCTACGCCGACGAGCGTCTGCCGCCGGACAACAGCTATGACCCGCCGCCCGCCGCGGCCTATGCCGAACCGCCCGCGGAACCGCAGGATGATCTGCGCAGCCTCGAACCGCGCCAGCCCGGAAAGGGCCTGGTGATCGCCGGTGCGCTGCTCGGTGTGGCTGTCCTCGGAATCGGCGCCGTGATCGGCTTGCGCAGTTTTTCGGGTCCGGTACGGACCGCCAATGGCGAGCCTCCGGTCATCAAGGCGGACGTCGGCCCGGCCAAGGTTGCGCCGCTGAACCCCGGCGGCGTCGAAATTCCCAATCAGAACAAACAGATCCTTGAACGCTCGCCCGAGCCGCGGGTGGCCGAGACGCGCGTTGTCAACCGCGAAGAGCAGCCTGTCGATGTGCAGGCAATCGCCCGCTCGACGCCGCGTGTGATCCTGCCGCGTCCTGAAGGTGCGCCTGAAGCCTCGCCTGCTCCGAGCGCCGCCGCCGTTGCGCCTGCAGCTACGCCTGCACCAGTCGCTGCTGCTCCCGTGGCGCCGCCGGCAGCAATACCCGCCGGAGCGCCCGCGCTTGGCGAGCCGCGCCGGGTGCGCACGGTTGCTGTCCGCCCGGATGGCAGCATCGCCCCTGCAAACGCCGCCCCTGCAAATGCCGCCCCGGCCACGGCGGCCCCGGCTGCCGCATCGCCGCCTGCAAGCCCTGCCGCAACTGCGCCGACACCGCCGCCTGTCCGCACCGCCGCCGCTGCCGTGCCAACGCCTGCGCCACGCCCACCCGCTGTGACAGCCCGTCCGGCCCCGGCTGATGAGGCGCCGGCTCCCCGTCCGGCTGCTCCGGGAACGCCGCCTCGCCAGCAGATCGCCGCGGCTCCGGCGACCGCGCCGGCCCCTGCCGCCGCGCCGCGCGCCACGGAGACGGAAAGCGGCGGCTTCATGGTCCAGCTCGGGGCGCCGGGCAGCGAAGCGGAGGCCCGCGCCTCGTTCGCGGCCTTGCAGCGGCGCTTCGGCGACCAACTCTCCGGTGAATCGCCAACCATCCGCCGCGCCGAACTGGGCAATGGCCGCACGGTCTACCGCCTGCGGGTCGGTCCCTATTCGCGGGAGGATGCTGCGGAGAAGTGCCAGGCGCTGCAGGCCGCCGGCGGTCAGTGCTTCATCGCGCGCAACTGAGCCAGGTCAGTCACTCGAGCTTGGAAGCGGCCGGGGTTTGTTCGGCCGTTCTGCTGTGATCCCCAGCATTTGCGCATCGGGTGCTTGACCGGCTGGCCTCTTTGTCGTCCCCGTTCCGGCATGACCACGAAGGCCTTCATCGCCGGATGCGCCGGCCTGGAACTGAACGAAGCCGAGCGCGCGTTCTTTGCCCGGAGCCAGCCCTGGGGCTTCATCCTGTTCAGGCGCAACATCGCGGATCGCGCCCAGGTCGCCGCGCTGACCGCAAGCCTGCGCGCGGCAGTGGGCCGCCATGCCCCGATCCTGATCGATCAGGAGGGGGGGAGGGTGCAGCGCATGCGCCCCCCGAATTGGCCAGCCTACCCGGCCGGGCGCTGGTTTGGGCAGATCAACGATCCATTGCGCCGCACGGCTCTGGCGCGGCTGTCGGCGCGGCTGATGGCCCGTGACCTCCGCGAGGTCGGGATCGATGTCGATTGCCTGCCGGTGCTCGACGTGCCCGTCGCGGGCGCCCATGACGTCATCGGCGACCGCGCCTATGCCTTTCAGCCCGACGAGGTGGCGCGGATCGGCCGTGCCGCCGCCGAGGGGCTTCTGGCCGGCGGTGTGCTGCCGGTAATCAAGCACATGCCTGGCCATGGCCGGGCAGGCGCTGACAGCCACCTCGCCTTGCCGCGCGTCGGCGCCGCGCTGGATGATTTGCGCAGCCATGATTTCCGGCCCTTCCGCCATCTCGCCGACATGCCGATGGCAATGACGGCCCATGTTGTGTTCGAGGCCATCGATCCGTCCGCGCCCGCCACGACATCGCGCAAGGTGTTTCGTCGCATCATTCGCGGCGAGTTGCGCTATGATGGTCTTGTCATGACCGATGATCTGTCGATGAAAGCGCTGTCCGGCGACTTCGCGGAGCGTGTGTCGGCGGCCTATGCCGCAGGCTGTGACATGATCCTGCACTGCAACGGCGTCATGGACGAGATGGCGCGCGTCGCCGAGGCTGCTCGGCCCCTGGCCGGCGCGGCGCGGCGTCGGGCGAAGGCGGCCCTGGCACGCATCGGACATGACCCCGAGCCGCTGGATCGCGGCGCGGTGGCGGACGATATTGCCCGGATCCTTGCGGCCGCAGGGTGATCAGGGCAGGTTTCTTTCAGACAGGACAGCGAATCAGTGGCAAAGCAATTGCTTTTCGATGACTTTACGTCCGGCGAGCGCGCTGACAGCGAGCCGTTGCTGGTCGTCGACGTCGATGGTTTTGAAGGTCCGCTTGATCTTCTGCTGGAACTGGCGCGGCGTCAGAAAGTCGATCTGTCGCGCATCTCCATTCTCGCGCTCGCCGACCAGTATCTGGCCTTTGTCGACAACGCCCGCCGCTTTCGGCTCGAATTGGCGGCTGACTATCTCGTGATGGCGGCCTGGCTGGCCTTTCTCAAATCGCGGCTTCTGCTGCCGGAGCCGCCCCGGGCAGACGAACCCAGCGCCGCCGATCTCGCCACCGCTCTGGCCCTGCGCCTGCGCCGTCTTGAATCCATCCGCGAGGCGGCGCGGCTTCTGGCGTCCCGTCCGCAGCTTGGCCGCGACGTCTTCGCCCGCGGTCACACCGAACTGCCCACAACGGAGCCCAACGGCGCCTGGGAAGCCACGCTTTATGATCTGCTCAGCGCCTATGCGCAGCAGCGCCAGAAGCACGCCGTGTCGCGCGTCACGGTCCACAAGCGCTTTGTCTGGTCGCTGGTCGAGGCCCGCGAGGCCTTGCAGAAGCTCGTGGGCGGTGCCGCCGATTGGACGACGTTGGACGCCTATCTGCTCGAGTACGCCGTGGAGCCCGGAATGGAGGCGACGGTGCGTGCATCCGCCCTGTCGGCGATGCTGGAGATGGTTCGAGAGGGTCTCGTCGATATTCGGCAGGATCGTCCGTTTTCACCGCTTTACCTGCGCCGGCGCGCATCGCCGCAGCTGGCGGCGGACTAGGGGAGGATCGTATGGCTGCTCTGGCCCGACTGCACGAGGATGCCGGCACTGTCGCGCAGGATCCGTCCGCCATGGCCGAAGCGTTGCGGCTTGCGGAAGCGCTGATGTTCGCCTCCTCCGAGCCGTTGTCCGAAGCGGAACTGGCCGGCTACCTGCCGCACGGCGTCAGCGCTGCGGCTGTGCTCGCCAGGCTCGAGGCTGACTATGCCCATCGCGGCGTCACGCTCGTGCGTGTCGCCGGCAAATGGGCCTTCCGCACCGCCGAGGATCTGGGCCACCTTCTGGTCCGCCGCGTCGAGGAGCCGCGCCGGCTGACACGCGCCGCGCTCGAAACGCTCGCGATCATCGCCTATCACCAGCCGGTGACGCGCGCCGAGATCGAGGAAATCCGGGGCGTCGCAACGTCCAAGGGCACGCTCGACACGTTGCTGGAATCCGGCTGGATCCGGCTGCGTGGCCGCCGCCGGACGCCGGGCCGTCCGCTGACCTACGGCACGACGGCCGCCTTCCTTGAGCAATTCGGGCTTGACCGGGTCGATGACTTGCCCGGCCTCGACGAATTGAAGGGCGCGGGCTTCATCGAAGGGCGCCTGCCCAAGGGCATCGACGTGCCGATGCCCAATGACGATCCGGGACTTCGCGACAACGAAGACCCGCTCGACGACCTCTTCTTGCCCCTTGACGCGGGCGTCCCGGAAGCGGAATGACGTCGGCTTTCCGACGAGCCTGATAAAAATCGCTTCCTGAATGTCACCGGACACCGACATCGACCGCGGCTGGCGCGGCTGGGGCCGCCGCGGCACGGCGGGCGCGTCGATTCCGGCCACGCTGTCCTTCGATGAGGTCTGGCAGCAGTACGGCGGCGTGACAGCGCTCGCCGGCGTGACGCTGGACATCGCAGCCGGCGAGGTGGTCTGCCTGCTCGGCCAATCGGGCTGCGGCAAATCCACGCTGCTGCGCATCGCGGCGGGCGTCGAACATCCGACAGCGGGGCGCGTGTTGCTCGATGGCCGCGAGGTGGCGGGGCCTGACCGTTTCGTCGAACCCGACAAGCGCGGCGTCGGCCTGATGTTCCAAGACTATGCGCTGTTTCCCCATCTCAGCGTGCTGGGCAATGTCAGCTACGGTATCCGCGGCCTGAGTGCCGCCGACACCAGGGCGAGCGCCTTGCGCGCGCTCGGACGGGTGGGGTTGGCCGAGATGGGCGACGCCTTTGCGCACATGCTGTCGGGGGGCGAACAGCAGCGTGTGGCGTTGGCCCGCGCCGTGGCGCCGCGGCCGGGCGTGCTGCTGATGGACGAGCCGTTCTCCAATCTCGATCGCCGGCTCAAGGATGCGGTGCGCGAGGAAACCGTGGCCGTGATCCGCGAAACCGGGGCCACATCGGTGATTGTGACGCATGATCCGGAGGATGCCATGCGCATCGCCGACCGGATCATCCTGATGCGCAAGGGCCGGATCGAGCAGTCCGGCCCGGGCGAAGAGCTTTATATGCACCCGAACAGCCTGTTCGTGGCGCGCTTCTTCAGCGACTTCAACGAGGTCGGCGCCGTGGTCAGGAACGGTGCGGTGGAAACCCCCTTCGGCCGCATTGCCGCCCCTGGCCTCACCGATGGTCAGCGCGCGGTGATCTGCATCCGGCCGCAGGCGGTGGTGCTGCGCGCGGCCGGCTT
>JAPLOW010000241.1 GCA_026400555.1 Hyphomicrobiales bacterium | reverse complement strand
GTACTTCAACTCGACCCACGGCGCCCGCAAAGGTCTTGCGGATACGGCGTTGAAGACGGCGAACTCGGGATACCTCACACGTCGCCTCGTCGACGTCGCGCAGGACTCGATCATCACCGAGGTCGATTGCGGCACCAGCAACGGCATCCGCATGCGCGCCATCGTCGATGCGGGCCAGATCGTGGCTTCGCTCGGCACCCGCATTCTTGGCCGCACCACGGCCGAGGAGATCGCGAACGGGGATGGCGATATCATCGTTCCGGCCGGCATCATGCTGGAGGAAAGCCACCTCGATCTGATCACCAAGGCGGGCATTCAGGAGGTCAAGATCCGTTCGGTTCTCACCTGTGAGACCAAGAACGGCGTTTGCGGCACCTGCTATGGCCGTGACCTGGCGCGAGGAACCCCTGTCAACATGGGTGAGGCGGTCGGCGTGATCGCCGCCCAGTCGATCGGCGAGCCGGGCACCCAGCTCACCATGCGCACCTTCCATATCGGCGGCGCGGCGCAGATCAACGAGCAGTCCGTGATCGACTCGAACTTCGAGGGCGAGATCAAGATGCGCAACCGCAACGTGGCGCGGAACTCTGATGGTGACCTGATCACCATGGGCCGCAACATGGCGATTGTCGTGGCGACTCCCGATGGCACCGAACGCGCCGTCCACCGTCTGGTCTTCGGCTCCAAGCTGAAGGTCGACGAGGGCGACAAAATCAAGCGCGGCCAGCGCATTTCCGAGTGGGACCCCTATACCCGTCCCATCATCTCGGAAGTCGATGGCATCGTGGCCTATGAAGACCTGCTGGAAGGCTCCTCGCTTTCCGAACAGATCGACGAGGCGACCGGCATCGCCAAGCGCATGGTCACCGACTGGCGTTCCAACGCCCGTTCAGCCGAGCTTCGGCCTGCGATCGTGGTCCAGGGCAAGGACGGCAAGATCCTGAAGGCGGCGAGGGGCGGGGATGCCCGCTATATCCTGCCCGTCGATGGCATCCTGTCGGTTGACCCGGGCGTCACGGTGAAGGCCGGCGACATCCTGGCCCGTATTCCGACGGAAAGCGCCAAGACGCGTGACATCACGGGCGGTCTGCCGCGCGTGGCGGAGCTGTTCGAGGCACGTCGTCCGAAGGATGCCGCGATCATCGCGGAGAAGGCCGGCACGATCGCGTTCGGGCGCGACTACAAGAACAAGCGCCGCATCACGCTCAACCCGCATGATGGCTCGGACCCGATCGAGCACCTGATCCCGAAGGGCAAGCATATCCATCTGCAGGACGGCGACGTGGTCGAAATGGGGGATTACATCCTCGATGGAAACCCGGCGCCGCATGACATCCTGGCCATCAAGGGCGTGGAGGAACTCGCAGCCTACCTCGTCAACGAAATCCAGGAAGTGTACCGCCTGCAGGGCGTGAGCATCAACGACAAGCACATCGAAGTGATTGTCCGGCAGATGCTGCAGAAGGTGGAGATCACCGATGGCGGTGACACCGAAATCATGACGGGCGACCAGGTCGACCGGCTTGAATTCGATGAAGCCAACGACAAGGCCAAGGCCGAGGGCAAGAAGCCCGCGTCCGGCGTTCCTGTGCTGCTCGGCATCACCAAGGCGTCGCTGCAGACCCGGTCGTTCATTTCGGCGGCGTCCTTCCAGGAAACCACCCGCGTCCTCACGGAGGCGGCGGTCAACGGCAAGACGGACACGTTGGAAGGGCTGAAAGAGAACGTCATCGTCGGCTCTCTGATCCCGGCGGGCACAGGCGCGATGAACTCCAAGATCCGGTCCGTGGCCCAGCGCCGCGACGACCTGATCGTGAACCAGAAGGCCGAGACGGCGGCGACGGCATCAAAGGCGGCGCAGGCAGCGCTTGCTGCAGCGCAGCCCGCGGCTGAGTAACGCTGGTTTCCAGCCCTTGGAATCGACGGGCCGTCCTTCGGGGCGGCCCATTTTCTTTTGCAAGTGACAGTTTGGTCGAACGTGGCCAAAGCCGGGTATTGGCTCCAGACAAATGCCTTTCCACGCATCCGATTAGGGGTTGACGCGATTCTTCTGCCGAGTCATAAGCGCGTCACATCGACGGACGTCGGACAACGTAAGTCGCCAAGGGCATCGCCCGGCGAGGATCGCGACCGAAACGCCGCCGCATCTAGCGACCTGATACTGGTCTTGGTTGGCATGATCGCGTGAAAGCGTGATCCTCTGCATGGCAGCAGCGCTTGAGGCTTTTTCAAAGAAGCCGAAGGCGTTGGTTTGTTTTGGCCTGTGCCGACGCTGGATAGAACGAGATTGACGTGAGAAGCGCACCAAGCGCGAGAGGTTTTTTGATGCCGACGATCAGCCAGCTGATCCGCAAGCCGCGGGAAGCAGTCAAGACCCGGAACAAGGCGCCCGCACTTG
>JAPLOW010000205.1 GCA_026400555.1 Hyphomicrobiales bacterium | reverse complement strand
GGGCATGAAAGGCCTGTCCGCGCCGAAGATCGGGGGCAAGCTGTCCTTGCGCGCCTCGACCACGGGCGAGATCGTCATGGACAACGTGTTCGTGCCGGAAAGCCAGCTTTTGCCGAATGTCTCGGGCCTCAAGGGTCCGTTCGGCTGCCTCAATCGCGCCCGCTATGGCATTTCCTGGGGCGTGATGGGCGCAGCCGAAGCCTGCATGGTGCAGGCGCGGCAATATGGCCTTGACCGCCACCAGTTCGGCAAGCCGCTGGCGCAGACCCAGCTTTACCAGAAGAAGCTGGCCGACATGACCACCGAGATCGCGCTCGGCCTGCAGGGGAGCTTGCGCGTCGGCCGCATGTTCGACGAGGGAAAGCTCGCGCCCGAGGTCATCTCCATCGTCAAGCGCAACAATTGCGGCAAGGCGCTCGACATCGCCCGCATGGCGCGCGACATGCACGGCGGCAATGGCATCCAGATCGAGTATCACGTGATGCGCCACGCCGCGAACCTCGAGACGGTCAACACCTACGAGGGGACCCACGACGTGCACGCGCTCATCCTCGGCCGCGCCATCACCGGGCTGCAGGCGTTTTTCTGATGCCATCGGCGGCCGGTGACGACGCGAAGCTGGCGCCGTCCCTTGTCGATCTTCGCGCCTGCGCCGCGGGCGCGGTGCTGGCCCTCAACGAGACCTGCAAGGTCGAGACCTCGGTGCTCGACCTTGCCAGCTACGACCGGCTCGTCGCAGCGGCGGGCTATGCCGTTGCGGTGGGGCAAACGCCCGACGCCTTCATGATTGCCTTCAATGATGCCTCGGTGCATGACAACGACAATCTGGCCTGGTTCCGCGCGCGCCACGAGCGCTTCTACTACGTGGACCGCGTCGTTGTGGCTGCCGCCGCGCGCGGGCGCGGACTGGCGCGGCTGCTCTATGCTGACCTGATGGGCCGGGCGCGTGCCGAAGGCCGGCCCCTGATCGGCTGCGAAATCAATGCCCAGCCGCCCAACCCCGCCTCCGACGCGCTTCATGCCAGCCTGGGCTTTATCGAGATCGGACGACGCGACTTGCAGGCGGGGAAAATCATCCGCTACATGCGGCGGGACCTGTGATGAAACAGGCGCTGAACGCGGGGCTGGTTTACGGCTCCACCATCTTTGCGCTTGGTTTTGTGCTCGGCGCGATACGCGTGCTCTGGCTCGGTCCGCTCTTCGGGCGCGAGGTCGTGGTTCTGGTCGAGGGCCCCTTCATCCTGCTGGTGGCCTGGTTTGTCGCCTGGTGGCTGATCCGCGGCCACCATGTTCCAGCGCTGGCGGCCCATCGGCTGGTGATGGGCGTTGCGGGGTTTGCGCTGGTCTTGGCCAGCGAGATGGCGGTGGCGATGTTCGGCTTCGGCCGCACGCTCGCCATGCAACGGGCGATTTACGCGACGGGCCAAGGCATGCTTGAACTGATGCCGCAGGTCGCCTTTGCCCTGCTCCCGCTTCTGCACCTGGTCCGTGAGAGGTTCACACGATGACAACCGCCCCCATCCGCATCGTTCTCGCCGGCGTCTCCGGCTGGGTTGGCAAGGCGCTGGTCGCCGCCATTCAGACCCAGCCCGATCTCAGGCTGGTCGCCGCGGTCTCGCGCAGCGCCGCGGGCAGGGATGCCGGCGAGGTCGCCGGAACAGGCCCTGTCGGCGTCATCGTGCAGGCCACCATCGCCGAGGCCCTGGCTGCGCCCTCCGATGTGCTGATCGACTATACCAAGCCCGACATCGTCAAGCACCATGCCCTGGCCGCACTGGCCCATGGCCGCCATGTCGTGGTCGGTACCTCAGGGCTGACCGAAGCCGATTATGACAAGATCAACATCGCGGCAGAAAGCGCCGGAAAAGGCGTTCTCGCGGCCGGAAACTTCTCCATCACCGCCACGCTGCTGCGCCGTTTCGCGCTCGAGGCGGCGAAATATGTGCCCGATGTCGAGGTCATCGACTATGCCTCAGCCAAGAAGCCCGACACGCCCTCGGGCACGGGCCGCGAGCTGGGCGAGCTATTGGCCAAAGTGCGCCGTCCGGGGACCGCCAAGCCGGTCGGCGAACTGGGCGGCGCCCGCGAAACACGCGGCGCAGCCCTTGGCGGGCCGATCCCCGTGCAGGTGCATTCCGTGCGCATGCCGTCCTTCGTGCTCTCCTGCGAGGCGATCTTCGGTGCGCCGGACGAGCGGCTGGTGATCCGCCACGATGCGGGCTCCTCGGCCGCGCCCTATGTCGCGGGCACGCTGCTCGCTGCCCGCAAGGTCTCCGGTTTTGTTGGCGTGAGGCGCGGGCTGGACCATGTGTTGACGTGAGTGCGGCCGCGCCGCCTGCGTTGGGGCCCGCCCCAGCCGTCACCTCGATCGATCAGTGGAAGACAGCGGCCCTGCTGCTGATTCTGCTTGATCATCTCGGCTTCTTCATCTGGCCGCATCAGCCCTGGCTGACCGCCGTCGGCCGGGCGGCCCTGCCGGTCTTCTTCTTTCTGATCGGCTTTGCCCGCACCCGAGCGGTGCCGTGGCACTGGTGGGCGGCGGGTCTGCTGCTCACGGCGCTCGATGGCTGGCGACTGGCGGACGAGGGGCATCCGGAGCTCAACATCCTGATCAATTTCGCCCTGATCAGGCTGTCGCTGCCGCTGATCGAACGGCATGTGATGAGCGTCTGGTGGCGCGTCGCCCTGTTTGCGGCGGGGCTCGCCGCGCTGATGCCATTCGCCGGGCAATGGCTCGAATATGGCACGGAAGGCATGCTGCTGGCGCTTGTCGGCCTGGCGCACCGGCGTGCACGCGAGGCCGGGCCGGACAGGCCGCGCGATCCCGCTTGGCTGCTGCGCCGGGCACTCGGCGCCTTTGCGACGCTGGCCTTCCTTGTGATGCAAATCGCGGACTATGAATTCGCTGTGGCCGAGACATGGATCGCAGCGGCCTGCGTGATTGCGGTCAGCGGGCTGCTGCTGCGTTTTCGCACCGGGGAGGCGGCGATACAGCCGCCGGCGTTTCTGGCGCGCCCTTTGCGCTTCTGCGGCCGTCGCTCGCTTGAGATTTATATGGCGCAGATCATCGGGCTCATGGCACTGGGAATGGTGCTCGGCATCAATGCCGCCGACATCAATGGAGACGAGGAATGACTGCAGGCCGTCCTTCCGGCAACGCCCCGCTGGCCGGAGTCAGGGTTCTGGAGCTGGCCCGCATCCTGGCCGGACCATGGATCGGCCAGCTCATGGCCGATCTTGGCGCCGATGTCGTCAAGGTCGAGGCCCCCGAAGGCGATGACACGCGTTCCTGGGGTCCGCCCTTCGTCGAGGCGACAGATGGCGGCAATCTCTCGGCGGCCTATTTCCACTCCTGCAACCGCGGCAAGCGCTCGATCACCGCCGACTTCCGCACCGCGGAAGGCCGGGCGCTGGTGCTGAAGCTGGCTGCGCATGCCGATGTCGTGGTCGAGAACTTCAAGGTCGGCGGGCTGGAGAAATACGGGCTCGATGCTGCCGCTTTGCGCAACGCCTTTCCGCGCCTCATCTATTGCTCGATCACCGGCTTCGGGCAGACCGGCCCCTATGCCGACCGTGCCGGCTATGACTTCCTGATCCAGGGCATGGCCGGCCCGATGTCGATCACCGGGCAGCCGGACGGCCAGCCCACCAAGGCAGGCTATATTTTCACCGGGATGTACGCCTCCGTCGGCATCCTCGCGGCGCTGCGCCGGCGCGACCAGACCGGCGAGGGCGCGACGCTCGATCTCGCGCTGATGGACACGCAGATCGCGGTTCTGGCCAATCAGGCCATGAATTACTTCGTCTCGGGCACTGCGCCGGGGCGCATGGGCAACGCCCACCCCAACATCGTGCCCTACGAGGTCTTCCCGGTTGCCGATGGCCACATCATCATCGCCAGCGGCAATGATGGCCAGTGGCGGAAGCTCTGCGATGTGCTCGGCGCGCCTGAGCTTGCCACGCACCCCGATTATCTCGCCAACAAGGACCGCGTCGCCAACCGCGCCGCGCTGGTGCCGCATCTGGGAACGCTGACCATGCGCTTCGCCAAGGCCGACATTCTGGCCCGGCTCGAAGCTTCCGGCGTGCCGGCAGGGCCGATCAACACCACGGACGAGGTCTTCGCCGACCCGCAGGTCAAGGCGCGCGGCGTCAGGCGCGACCTCGAGGCAGCTGCCGCGCGCGCCGGAACCATCCCGACCGTGGCCTCGCCGATTGTTATCGATGGCCTGAGGCAGGTTTCGCTGCGGCACAGCCCCGGCCTCGGCCAGCATCAGGCCGAGATACTCAACGATCCGAACTGGGGAGGTCAATCATGAGTCTGACCAAGGCGCGAACCGGCGGCCAGATCCTGGTCGACCAACTGGTTCTGCAGGGTGTGACAGATGTGTTCTGCGTGCCGGGCGAAAGCTATCTGGCCGTGCTCGATGCGCTGCACGATGCGGCGATCCGCATCACCGTCTGCAGGCAGGAGGGCGGTGCGGCGATGATGGCGGAAGCCGCCGGCAAGATCAGCGGCAGGCCGGGCATCTGCATGGTGACGCGCGGGCCGGGAGCCACGAACGCCTCGCCCGGCATCCATATCGCGAAGCAGGATTCGACGCCGATGATCCTGTTCGTCGGCCAGATCGAGCGCGGCATGCGCGAGCGCGAGGCGTTTCAGGAAATGGATTATCGCGCCGTCTTCGGTTCGATGGCGAAATGGGCCACGGAGATCGACGATCCCGCCCGCATTCCGGAGATGATCAGCCGCGCCTTCCACGTGGCGACCAGCGGCCGCCCCGGCCCGGTGGTGATCGCGCTGCCAGAGGACGTGCTGACCGAAGCCGCCGCGGTGATGGACGCGACGCCGTTCACGCCCGTCGAGACCCATCCTTCGCTCACCCAGATGATCGAGTTGCAGAAGATGCTCTGGGCCGCCAGGGCGCCGATCGCCCTTCTCGGCGGCTCGCGCTGGGACGCGCAGGCGGTCGACCGCTTCCAGCGCTTCGCCGAGCGCTTCGACCTACCGGTGGCCGTCAGCTTCCGTCGCCAGATGCTGTTCTCCGCCGATCACCCCTGCTTCGCCGGCGATCTCGGCATCGGTCCGAACCCGAAGTTGCTCGCACGGATCAGGGAGTCCGATTTGGTCCTGATGGTGGGCGGACGTCTGTCGGAGATGCCGAGCCAGAGCTACGCGCTGTTCGGCATTCCCGAGCCGGGCGCCACGCTGGTCCATGTCCATCCCGATGCGGGAGAACTGGGCCGCGTCTACCATCCGGCGCTGGCGATCAATGCGTCGCCGACGGCGTTCTGCGCGGCCCTGCAGACGGTCCACCCGCCGCAGGCGATCGCCTGGAGCGGGGCGGCTGAAGAGGCCCATCGGAGCTTTCATGGCTGGACCGATGCACCCGCTCCGATTCCGGGAAGGTTCCACCCCGGCGAGGCCGTGGTCTGGCTGCGCGGCCGGCTGCCGCCCGACGCCATCCTGTGCAACGGGGCGGGCAACTACGCCACCTGGCTGCACCGCTTCCATCGCTTCCGCCGGTTTGGCACGCAGGCCGCGCCGACCTCGGGATCGATGGGCTATGGCGTGCCGGCGGCTGTCGGCCTCAAGCGGCTTTATCCCGACCGG
This sequence comes from Hyphomicrobiales bacterium, assembly GCA_026400555.1. Lineage (GTDB taxonomy): Bacteria > Pseudomonadota > Alphaproteobacteria > Rhizobiales > Beijerinckiaceae > Allobosea. The sequence continues at coordinate 842 of JAPLOW010000205.1, read as the reverse complement.
TTGGTCGTCGCCTTTGCCGGCGACGGCTGCTTCCTGATGAATGGGCAGGAGTTCGCCACCGCCGTGCAGTATGACCTTCCGGTCATTATTGTGATGATCGACAATGGCATGTACGGCACCATCCGCATGCATCAGGAGGTGCACTATCCCGGGCGCGTGTCGGCGACGGAGCTGCAGAACCCCGATTTTGCCGCATATGCGCGCGCTTTCGGTGGCCATGGCGAACGGGTCGAGACCACCGAAGACTTCGCCCCCGCCTTCGAGCGGGCGCTGGCGAGCGGAAAGCCGTCAATCCTGCACTGCCTGATCGACCCGGAAGCGATCACGCCGGCCAAGACCTTGTCGGGCCTCCGGGCGGAGGCGCTGGCGAAGCAATAGCGCCCGCTCCCGGTCCTGCGCCGTCAGATGCGGCCCGAGAGCAGTGCAACAAGGGCCATCGCCGCCACGACGCCGACAGCGCGCAACGGCATGGCAAGGGGTGGCATGCCGCCGCCCTTGAGCGCGACGCTGCCCAGATCGAAGGCGAAGGACAGTGCGATCGGCCAGACGATCGGTGGAATGCCCGCGTCGTTCCAGGACGGGTTGCGTGTGACGAAGGCCGCGATGCCGAGCCCCGCGACGAACATCAGCGCCAGGAAGGCGTATTCGAGAGGGCCAAGCCGGGCTGGCATCAGCCTTCCTTCGCCGTGACCTTGCCGAGCGCGGCCTGAGCAGCGGCAAGGCGGGCGATCGGCACCCGGTAGGGCGAGCAGGACACGTAGTCGAGCCCGGTTTCCTCGCAGAACCCGAGCGAGGCCGGGTCGCCGCCATGCTCGCCGCAGAGGCCGAGCTTGATGTCGGGC
>JAPLOW010000077.1 GCA_026400555.1 Hyphomicrobiales bacterium | reverse complement strand
GTCCGATCTCGGACGAGACGGTGCGTCTCACCAACCTTCGTTCCGGCACGGTCCAGCTGGTGGACGGGGTGCCTCCGCAAGCGGCCGCTCAGGTCGGCCGCGAGGCGACCCTCACGCTGAACCAGATGCCGGGCGTCGGGTTCAACGCCTTTTCATTCAACACGACGCGCGCTCCTTTCAACGACGTCCGCGTGCGCCGCGCTTTCGCCATGGCGGTGAACCCGGAGATCGTGCAGCGGACGGTCTTCTTCGGAACGGGCGATGTGGCCCATGGTCCGGTGCCCCCTTCCATCGGATGGGCGCACGACAAATCGCTGCGTGGGCCGAAGGGCGACGCAGCAGCCTCCAGGAAGCTGCTGGCAGATGCCGGTCGGAGCGAGCCGGTCGCGGTGACAATCACGGTCACGAACTCGCCCGTCCAGGTCCGTACGGCCGAGATCATGCAGGCGCAGGCGAACCAGGCGGGCTTCAAGGTCGAGGTCAAGCAAATCGACGCGACGAGCCTGATCACGGTGCTTCGGCAGAAGGATTTCGACCTGTGCATGTCGCCGTGGTCCGGACGGTCGGATCCCGATGGGAATATGTTCAATTATTTCACGAAGACTGGGCCGAACAACTTCGCGGGCTGGCAAAGCGACAAGGTCGACGACCTGCTCCAGAAGGCGCGCACGACGACGGACCAGACCGCTCGGGCCTCGCTGTATCGCGAGGCGGAGAAGACCATTGCTGAGGAGGCCCCCATGCTGTTCCTCACGTTCCCCGCCATCCTTCAGGCTTCCACAAAGGCTCTGGAATGGCTGCAGTATCCCGATGGGGCGCTACGTCTTCAGTTCGCAAAACTGTCCTGATCCCGAGCGCAGGGGCGGTCGCCCCGCCCCTGCGCGCCCCGTCCCAAAACAATGAGCCGTCATGCCAAAGAACATCCTCCTCGCCGGCGAAAGCTGGACGTCCACCGCCACCCACATCAAGGGGTGGGATCAGTTCGCTTCCGTCACGCATCATCGTGGTGCCGATGATTTCATTCGGGTCGTCGGGAATGACGCGTATCGCTTCGACTATTTGACATGCGATGTTGCGGCGGAGCGCTTTCCGACCGATCCCTCCGCACTCGACGCCTATGACGCCATCGTCCTCAGCGACATTGGCTCCAACACGCTGCTCATGCCCAGCGCCGTCTGGATCCGCTCGGAGCGTGCGCCCAACCGGCTGAAGGCCTTGCGCGATTACGTCTCGCGTGGTGGCGGACTGGTCATGGTGGGCGGGTACTACAGCTTTCAGGGCATCAACGGCGGAGCTCGCTATCGCGGTACCGCGGTGGGCAATGCGCTGCCCGTGGACATCCACCCCTACGACGACCGGATCGAGATGCCCGAGGGCATCCATCCCGTACGGGCTGCCGGAGCCGAACGTCATGCCATTTTATCGGGAGTAGGCGAACGTCTTCCCTATATCCTCGGTGTCAACGAAGTGGTCGCCAAGGGCGGATCTGAGGTTCTGTTGACGCTTCCAGAAGAGGAGGGCGGCCATCCCCTGCTCGTCGTGGGGAATTACGGCAAGGGCCGCACTGCGGCATGGACGACGGATATCGGCCCGCACTGGCTTCCCAACGAATTTCTCAATTGGGAACATTTTCCGACGCTTTGGCGCAATCTCTTCGACTGGGTTTGCGCTGGGCGCTGACGCTTGTTTCGCGGTTTCTGTCAGGTTGACGACGTGTCGACCAAAATGGGCGATCAGCACCTCCTTCAGCTTATGGACGTGCTCGATCTCGAATTCGATCGTCGTTAGCTGATAGGCCCAGCTATCGGGAAACTGTGCGGCCGCATGGTCGAGAATCTGCTGGCGGACCAGCGCTGCCTCCCTGAAATCGAAAGCCTGTACCCTGAAGCAGCTACTGATTTCCTGGTCCAGAATGTCCTCGTGAGCGAGACTCTCCGGCGGTCCGATCTCAGTTACCACGTACCGGTAGATAGCCCTGGCGATGGCCTGCGGAACGCCTCTTTCCCGCATGAGGGCGGCAACGTCTGCAGGCAGTTCCGTGTCAGTCCTCTCCACGCTGCGCCTCCTTGGAAACCATGAAAGCGGTCATGGCGGCGGTGACGATGCGCTCGATGTCATCCTGCTTCATCAATCCGGCGCCCGGAAGCCGCGCCTGCTGATGGTGGCCGGCACGATCTTGTTGATTTTCTGCCGCGTCGCGCTCTGCGCCGGCGACACGCGTTCGGAGATATCGACGAGACTCCACTCCTTGCGCACGACTTCCCAGTCGCCGGCCTCGACTATGAGCGCTTCGCTGCGCGCGTAAAAGGTGGCGGGGACTACGATATCGGCGATCTGACCGCGCTGCAGCGCAAGGACCAGAAGCCGGACCTCGGCGGCATGGTCGCGCGTGTGGTTGACGGGTACAGGTTTCTTGCCGATCTGACAGACGCGCAAAAAGATGCTGGCCGCCGACGGGTCGCACAAGAGGCACGAGGAAGCCGCGGCGCTGGTTGCGAAGCTGCAGCCATAACCGAGACACCCC
>JAPLOW010000197.1 GCA_026400555.1 Hyphomicrobiales bacterium | reverse complement strand
CGCGCGCAGGCGTTCCTGCTCGCGCCGTATGGCTTCTGCAATGGCGCGCTGCTCCGCCTCCGCAGCCAGTCTCTGGGCTTCGATCGCGGCCTGACGTTGCGCCTCGGCGGCGGCCTGTCTCTGTGCCTCGGCGGCGGCCTGACGTTGTGCCTCGGCGGCGGCCTGCTTCTGCTCTTCCTCCCTGCGTTCGCGTTCCGCGCGCAGGCGGCGGTTGAACTGCGCACGTTCCCGGATATCTGCTTCGAACGCCTCGACCCGTTCAATCTCGCGCTGCAGGGCGCGCTGTGAGACCGCGCTCGAGAGCGCGCTGACATCGTAGCTGCGCTGCGCTTCGCGCCAGGGGCCGCGCCAGATCAGGCTGATCTGCGGAGCAGGGCCGGTCCAGCCCCGTGGCGGGGTCTTCATCAGCATGGAGCTGCGCAGATCAACGAGGCCGGTGCGCAGGTCAAGCTGTCCCTGGAGGGTCAGCGACGATGCGCCCCGGTCTTCGCTGACCGGCGTCAGCCGGGTAATGCCCCCGGCGATGACCGCCGCCAGAGCCGGCTCGCTGAGGCGCCAGGGCGCCGCCTCCACTGTCTGTCGAACGCTTTGCGCCAGGCCCTGTGCATCGGGTGTTGCGATGTCTGTGGCCAGCGTCTGGGCGATGCGCGGCAGCGCGGACGGGTCGAAGCGACCGATGGCCAGATTCTGGCTGTCGAACCGGGCGGACCCGGCCAGCGACCCCGCCATCCGCGCCGGGCTTTCGCCGGACGCGCCGAGCTGAACGGTCAGCCTTCCCGAACCAGCGGCATCACCACCCAGCGCCTGTGCCAGATCGATTCCGGACACTTCACCCGCCACCCGCAGCGAAAGCTGTGTTCCGGCGCGCTCAAGGTCGATGCCGCCGGCGATGCCAATAGATCCGGAGGACAGCTGAATCCGGGACAGGCGGATCGCACCCTCGTCCGACTCAAGCCTGAGCGAGCCCTGCATCGCGCCGAGCAACGGCGCGGTGATGCCGTCGCTGCTCAGGTCGAGCCGCAGGGCCGGGACCTTGCGCGCATCGCCGAAGCGCGCGCCGGACCAGCTGCCGTCGGGGGATGTGACGCCGCCGCCCGTCAGCCATGCCGCGATCGCGCCAAGATCGAGCACGGGCAGTTTCAGGGTTCCTGACAGCGTGCCCGCAGGTCCGATCGTGATCGCGCCCGTCAGCGGGGCCGCGGCTGCGTCCGGAGAGGGCAGCGCTGTGGCGACGATGTTGTCGAGGTTGATCTGATCTTCGGCGAGGCGCAGCATCAATCGGCCCGCCAGCCCGCCTGCCAGTCCCTTGTCGGCGCCGAAGGACGGCAAGGCCGTGGCCAGCGACGGTGCCTGGAATGTCACGTCCAGCGGACCGTCGAGCACCCCGGCTTGCCGGGCCAGCCAGCGGCCGCGCGCCTCGACGGCAAGTCCATCGCTGCCGGAAAGCAGGAAGGACGGACCATTCTGTCCGAATCGTGCCGCTGCGCGCGTCGCGACCTGTCCGTTGGCGGGCTCCGGCAGGCCGAGCGCCCGGAACAGCAGCGCCCGCTCGGATGATCCGAGGCTGAGATCGCCGCCGAGCCACTCGCCCGCCGATGTGACGCGGGCGCTGGTGTCCACCGAGAGAGGTCCGGCCTGCCCGGTGGCCGCGATCAGCCAATCAGCGTCGCGCTCATACGCGGTCCCGTTGAGGCGGAGCGGCGAGACCCCGCGCAGCGCCCGTACCGCCTTGGTGAACGAGGCGCTGCCGCCGAGCCGCTCGGCCAGCTGGCCAACCGCGTCGGAGCGTGCAGCGGACATCGCGAAGGCCAGTCGCCTTGTGCCGGCATCCTGCGCCACGCGAAGGTCCAATCCGTCGAAGCCGCGCGCCTCGATGCGGTCGAGGCGCCAGCGCCCGGCTGCGCGGGTCGCCTCGAGGGTTCCGCTGCCCGGCGGGCTCGCACCCATGCGCAGGCTCTCCCCCGTCAGGGCGAGCGTCAGCGTCTGGGGCACGAGGCCGGCCAGAGCCGCCAGGGGCCTGATCAGGAACAGGGTGTCGGCGTTCCGGACGGCCCCTCGGAGCGTGACGAGATCCCGATCGATGCTGCCGGTCCCGTTGGCCTCGCCAAAACGCCCGGTCAGCCGCCAGGCGTCCATGCGCCAGCGCCGGTCCAACCGGGTCAGGTCGACCGAGGCATCGATCTGGCCCAGAGCGGCGATGTCCTCGGCAATGCCCTGCGGCATGTCGAGCCGCTGCATGGCCAGCGCGATACGCCGCAGATCAGGCACCACCAGAGAGGCGGTGAAGCCGGCTTCGCTGCGTTGCCGGAAGGATGCCGTCGCTCCGGCAACGCGAAACTGTCCGCTCTCGGGCTGCCAACCGGATGCGCTGCGCAGAGCGACAATCCGGGCTTCGGTTCCTTCCTCGCCCCGATAGCTGACCTGATCGGCCGCGAGCGACAGTCGCAGCGGCGGCAGGCTTTCAGCCACCCAGACTGGCAACAGATCCGCCTGGCCGATGGCTCCCACCTGATCGAGCCACGCGCCGAGATCGACCCTGCGGCTGCCAAGATTGACCTGGATCGGCTGCCACCAGTCCCCTTGCCAGACAGCATCGCCTTCGAGCCGTCCGGCGCCGCCCAGGTCAATGGCCAGAGACGCCAGCGTCAGTGCGCCAGCCCCGCCCTGAAGACGTCCGTTTGCCGACAGCGGAGGCAGATCCTGCGTGCCGCGGACCAGGCTTGCGGTGAGCTGTCCGTCCGGCCTGAGGGCGAGGCGCTGGCCGGCAAGACCGTCGATTCCGACCCAGCCATCGAATTCGGCCCGGACAAGGCTGTCGATGGAGCTGAGCTTGATCCGCATGCGTCCCGCGCCGTCACGGTCGCCGGTCGAGAGACGGACCGAGCGGCCCGCGATCTCGCCCTCGACCCTCGCCGGGCCCAATGCGCGCGGCCAGCTTGCCTCGGCGCTGAAGGGCAGGGTCAAAAAGGTCACGCCCGCATCGTTGACAAGCCGGATCTGCCCGCGCGTGACCATAAGGCGCTCCACGCCGGGGATGGCGGCCCTGCTGAGCGAGGCCGGCAGCACCGCGGCTCCGCCACGCACCGCGACCGTCACGTCGACATCATCGAGATGGACGTCGGCCAGCCGGATGTCGCCACGCAACAATGGCGCAAGCTCCAGCTCGGCCCTGATGGTGCCGACGCCGATGCGGGTCTCCTGGGGGTCGGCCTCGCCGGCGCGCAGGCCGATGATCTTGATCCGGGGGCTTGGCAGCAGGCGGACATGGATTGGACCGGTCGTGACCACGGACAGGCCTGTGGCGCGGCGCAGCTGCTCCTCGACGAGCGTGCGCTGCTGGCTCCAGTCGACGAATGCCGGTGCGACCAGCGCGCCAAGCAGCGCCAGCAGAACAAGACCTGCCAGAAAGGTCAGACCGTCACGCATAGCGGATATGTGCGGTGTTCAGCCTGTCGCCACAAGAGGCCTTGATGCCGCAAAGCAGTCACAAGCTGACGATCTTGCCCGGATTCATGATGTTCTGCGGGTCGATAGCCAGCTTGAGGCTGCGCATCAGGTTGAGCGCCTCGGGCCCGTGCTCGCGCTCGAGATACTTCATCTTGCCCTGGCCGACACCATGCTCGCCTGTGCAGGTGCCTTCCATGGCGAGCGCACGCTCGACCAACCGCTCGACAAAGCCCTTGGCGGCCTTGATCTCGTCCGGATTGTCCATGTCGACCAGCGGCAGGACATGGAAGTTGCCATCGCCGACATGCCCGACGATCGGAGCGATCAGGCCGCTCGCCGCGACATCGGCCTGGGTTGCCTCGATGCAGTCCGAGAGCCGCGAGATCGGCACGCAGACATCGGTGGAGACGCCTTTGGAGCCGGGCCTGAGGGCCATCGAGGCCCAGTAAACGTCATGGCGCGCCTGCCAAAGCCGGCTGCGCTCCTCGGCCTTGATGGCCCATTCGAAAGGGCCTCCGCCCAGTTCAGCAGCGATTTCGCCAAAGCGTTCGGCCTGTTCTTTCGCACCCGCATCGGTGCCGTGGAACTCGACGAACAGCATCGGCGTCTCGGGCAGGGACAGTTTCGAGTAGATGTTGCAGGCCTTGACCTGCAGCGCATCAAGCAACTCGATGCGTGCCACCGGCAGACCGGTCTGGATGGTCAGGATTGTGGCGTCGCAGGCCGCCTTCACGCTTGGGAACGGGCAGATGCCGGCAGAAATGGCTTCCGGTATGCCCTGAAGCTTCAGCGTGATCTCGGTGATCAGCCCCAGCGTGCCTTCCGAGCCGACGAACAGGCGGGTGAGGTCATAGCCGGCGGAGGATTTCCGCGCGCGGCGAGAGGTCGTGATCACCTCGCCACTCGGCAGGACCACCTTCAGCGCCAGGACATTGTCCTTCATCGTGCCATAGCGCACCGCGTTGGTGCCCGAGGCGCGGGTGGCTGTCATGCCGCCGAGCGAGGCGTCGGCGCCCGGATCTATGGGGAAGAACAGGCCGACATCGCGCAGATGCTCGTTCAGCATCTTGCGGGTCACGCCAGGCTCGATGACGCAGTCGAGATCCTCGGCATGCACGGCGATGATGCGTTTCATCATCGATGTGTCGACCGACACACCGCCGAACGGCGCGTTGACGTGGCCTTCGAAGGATGTGCCCGTGCCAAACGGCACGACCGGCACATTGTGCGCCGCGCAGAGCCTGACGACGGCGGACACCTCCTCGGTGGTCTCCGGAAAGACGACCATGTCGGGCGCCTGGTTGTCGATCCAGGTCAGCGTGTTGGCATGCTGCTGCCGGACGGCGAGACTTGTGACCAGCCGGTTCCCGAGCAGGGCGCCGAGCCCGTGCCGCACGGCGTTTAGCGCATCGGTGGAGGGCAAGGATCGTGCGGGCCTGATGTCGATCTGCATAAACCACTCCAGGAAACTGTTCTTTGACTGATCTGGACAGCCGGCGGCCACGTAACCAGAAATCAATGCGCAGGCCAAGCTTGTACGCGCAAACACGGATTGTGTTCAGGCGCGCACCACGCGACAACAGCGGGCACCCCTGCCGGGAGCGAAAGCGGGTCCCCCCGCGCCTGCGGAGTGAGGTGAATGCCACCAGACTGGTCCAAGGCCCCGGCGTTGTTTTTCGCGCCCTATGTGTCCTCGGCCATGCGGGTCGATCCGCAGTGGATCGACTATAACGGCCATCTCAACATGGCGTTCTACAATGTCCTGTTCGACCGCGCAGTGGACGAACTGTTTGCGCTGGTCGGGCTCGGGCCCGATTATCTGCGGCAGGCAGATGCGTCCTACTTTGTGGCCGAGGTTCATGTGCGCTACCTGCGCGAACTGATGGCCAACGATCCGGTCCGCGTCACGGCGCAGCTGGTCGATTTCGATGACAAGCGGCTGCATTACTTCCTCGAACTGCGCCATGCCGAGGAAGGCTGGCTCTCGGCCACGACGGAGAACCTGTCGCTGCATGTCGACATAGGCGGCAAGAAGGTGACGCCATTTCCGGCCAACATCCTGGCCAATCTGGCGCTCCTGAAGGCGGCGCATGCCGGCCTCAAACGACCGGCGGCGCTTGGCCGGGTGATCGGCATCCGCGGCCGCGATGTCGATGTAGCGCCCCTGCTGTCGCGCGCGCAGACCCAGCACTGACTGCGGCGTCATCTTCCCCAAGACTGAGCCGTGTCGCCGGGGATGTCACCAGCGCCCGAAAGGTCGACATCAGTCCCTTCAATCCCCACATTGTGCAGATGTGATTCTCTCGAACGCAGATCTGCCCGTGTCCCGCTCCGATGACAGCAACGACCTGACGCACCAGCCTGCTCCCGGCGGGCTGGCGGCGCGCGCACGGGCTGGCGTCATCCCGGCGGCTTCCTACCTGCAAGGTCTCAATCCCGAGCAGCGCGAGGCGGTGGAAGCCACCGACGGCCCTGTGCTGGTGCTGGCGGGTGCGGGCACCGGCAAGACGCGCGTGCTGACGACGCGCATTGCCCACCTCATCGCCACGGGCAAGGCCTATCCGTCGCAGATCCTGTCGGTCACCTTCACCAACAAGGCGGCCCGCGAAATGAAAGAGCGCGTCACCCGCCTTGTCGGCGACGTGGCCGAGGGAATGCCCTGGCTGGGCACCTTCCACTCGATCTCGGCCAAGATCCTACGCCGCCATGCCGAGCTGGTGGGTCTCAGGAGTGATTTCACCATTCTCGACATGGACGACCAGATCAGGCTGCTGAAGCAGGTCATCCAAGCCGCCAACCTTGACGAGAAGCGCTGGCCCGCGCGCATGCTGGCGAGCTTTATCGACGGCTGGAAGAACCGTGGCCTGACGCCTGACGCCATACCGGCTGGCGAGGCCGGCGTCTTCGGCAATGGCCAGGGCGGCAAACTCTATCTTGCCTATCAGGAGCGGCTCAAGACGCTGAATGCCTGCGATTTCGGCGATTTGCTGGTGCACTGCCTGACACTCTGGAAGGGCCATCCCGATATTCTGGCGCAGTATCAGGAGCGCTTCCGCTACATGCTGGTGGACGAATATCAGGACACCAACGTCGCGCAGTACCTGTGGCTGCGCCTGCTCGCGCAGGGCCGCCGCAACCTTGCCTGCGTGGGCGATGACGATCAGTCGATCTATGGCTGGCGCGGCGCCGAGGTCGATAACATCCTGCGCTTCGAGCATGATTTTCCGGGCGCGAAGGTGGTGCGGCTCGAACGCAACTACCGCTCGACCGGTCATATCCTTAAGGCCGCCTCGCATCTGATTGCGAAGAACGAAGGCCGCCTCGGCAAGACGCTGCGCACCGATGACGTGGCTGGCGAAAAGGTCATCATTGCCGGGGCCTGGGACAGCCAGGAAGAGGCGCGCCTGATCGGCGATGACATCGAAACATTCCAGTCGCGCGGCGCGGCTTTGTCGGAAATGGCGGTGCTGGTGCGCACTTCGGCTCAGATGCGCGAGATCGAGGAACGCTTCATCGCGATGGGCCTGCCTTACCGGGTGATCGGTGGCCCGCGCTTTTACGAGCGCGCCGAGATCCGCGACGCCATGGCCTATCTGCGCTGCGTGCACTCGCAGACCGACGACCTTGCCTTCGAACGTATCCTGAATGTGCCGAAGCGCGGGCTCGGCGACGCCACCTTGCAGCAATTGCACCTGCATGCGCGGGCGACTGGCGCGTCCCTGCAGCAGTCCGCCGCGGCCCTGATCGAGACCGAGGAGTTCAAGCCCAAGGTGCGCTCCACCGTGCGCGAGTTGATGCAGGCCTTCGGCCGCTGGCGTCTCAAGCTTGAACACGCCCGCCCCGCCGAAGTGGCCGAGATCGTGCTGGAGGAGAGCGGCTACACCGACATGTGGCAGAAGGATCGCTCGGCGGATGCGGCCGGCCGGCTCGAAAACCTGAAGGAACTGGTGCGCTCGATCGACGAGTTCCCGGACCTGCCGGGCTTTCTGGAACACGTCTCGCTGGTCATGGACACCGTGTCCGATGACAGCGTGAGCCGCGTCAGCCTGATGACCCTGCATGCCGCGAAGGGGCTGGAGTTCGACATGGTCTTCCTGCCCGGCTGGGAGGAGGGTCTGTTCCCGAGCCAGCGCTCGCTGGACGAGAGCGGCCGTGCCGGGCTTGAGGAGGAGCGCCGCCTCGCCCATGTCGGCATCACCCGCGCCCGGCGGCACGCCAAGATCATGTTTGCCTCGAACCGGCGCATTCATGGCCTATGGCAATCCTCGATGCCGAGCCGTTTTATCGACGAGTTGCCTGAAAGCGCCGTCGACGTGGCGGCGGCGGCTGCCAACTTCGGCCAGGGCGGCTATGGCGCCTCACGCTTTGATCGGCAGCCGAGCTTCACCTCGACCTACGCGACGCCCGGCTGGCAGCGGGCGCAGGTGGCGAAGGCGGCCGGCCCTCAGGGGGGCGCACAGGCCGGACGCTGGGGCGCCGACAATGGCGGTTTCGGCAGCCGCGGATCATCCAGCCCGCGACATGCGCCAAAGCTGATCGAAGGTGAACTGGTCGCCAAATCGAGTGGACCGGCCTCCGAGTTCGGCGTCGGCGCGCGGGTCTTCCACATCAAGTTCGGCCCTGGCGACGTCTTCGCGGTGGATGGCAACAAGCTGACCGTCGATTTCGACAAGGCCGGGCGCAAGATGGTGCTGGACACGTTCGTGCAGCGGGGGTGAGCATTCAGGGTCTCAGCCCCCTGCAACAATAACGTCCATCTTTCATTGAACCTTCCTCCCGCCCCCCGCGACCCATGATCACGGGGCGGGTGGTCCGCTCCCGGAACATCAGGGAGATCCATCATGTCAATCCGCCTCAACCGCTTCGCTCTTGCCGCCGCCGCACTCGGCCTTGCCATTGCCGGCTCGGCCATCGCCACATCCAGCGCCGAAGCCAGCCCGCGTCATGGCGGCCATGGCGGCGGCTGGGGTCATCATGGCGGCGGCTGGGGTCATGGGGGCTGGGGCCATGGCCGTCCGCACTGGGGTCACAGGTCCTACGGCATCGTCCGGATCGGCTATGGCGGCTACGGCGCGCGCTGCCGGCTGGTCGAGCGCGAGAACCGCTGGGGTGAAGTGGTGGTCCGCCGGGTCTGCTTCGAGCCGGGATGGCGCTGAACGGGGTGCTCTTCTTAATCGCCCAACCATCGCACGCGCCTGATCAGCCCAAAACAACCAACAGAAAACCCGCCGGCTCGCACCGGCGGGTTCGTCAGCTCACTGATGAAGCGCGTGCCGCTCAGGCGACCTGCTGGATCGCCGAGAGCTTCCAGTTGGCCTGCGCCGTGCCGGGCTCGCGCACGAAGGTCCAGACCTCGGTGACTTCGCCGACCTTGGCGAGATCGCCCTCGACGGTGCGGCCCGTCCTGCGCTCGACCAGCGCATCGGCGATGGCGTAGCGCATGGCGACGGTGGCGTATTCGCCGCCCGCCTCGCGCCAGGCTTCGGACAGGTCACCCTGCAGCAGCTTGACGTTGGCGATCTTGTTGATGACGCCCTTGGCCTCGTTATCCGAGAGATCACCCTCGAAATACGCCGACATTTCAGGGGTCAGCATCGCGCGCAGCGCCGGCACATTCTCTGCGCCATAGGCCGTTTGCACGTCGACAAGCAGCTTTTCGAACGCGCCGAAGTCATCGCCGGTCAGATTGAGAGGCTGGATGGCGGGCTGCGCAGGCTGCGCCGCACCGCTCCCCATCAGGCCGCCCATCATCTGGCGCTGCATCGGGTTCTGCGCGGATTGTCCATCGCGCGCCATGCCGGCAGCGGGCGTGGCCATGGCCGGCTCGCGGCGGCCACGGATGAGGCGGACGACCAGGAAGATCACGCCGCCGATCAGTGCGATCTGCAGCAGGAAGCCGATCATGCCGGCGAGCGAGCCGAGGCCGGCCAGAAAGCCCGAGCCGGAGAGCAGGCCGAACAGGCCGGCGCCCAGAAGGCCGGCACCCAGGCCCATCATCAGGCTGCGCGCCATCGACGGCGCGGGTGCTGCGGCTGCGGCCGGGCCTGCCGGCGTCACTGAACGCTGCATCGGCTGGGCGGTGCCCGGAGCCGTGCTGGTCGACGGTGGCGCAACATTCGTCTGCGAGCCGCGGCTGCCCGAGCTCTTGCCGCCACCCGGGCGTGCATCGACGGCGGTGATCCCGAACGCGACCACACCCGCCATCATTGTCATCATTGCAAGACGATTTAACGTCTTTGACATGGTAAATTCCTCCAACAGCTCAACGCCTTAGATATAGATAACAGGTGTTTCCGAATTTTTAAGGGGGTTGCCGCGAATTGCCGCGATTCTTCGCCTGTGAATCGCTGCAAGGCTTCTTCTGCATGCGACAGACGCTGTGCGTTCTTGTTTCAGAACACTTCAGGCTGCAATCGATGCATGCCAACGCAACTCCGACGGTGCATCGTCACAGGTCATGGCCGGCAGAATGCCGAAGCCGGAGGCGCAAAACCCGTTTCCCCTTTCTGCCGACTTGTTCTACATGCGCGGCATGCGCGAAGGTCTCCTGCCCCATACTGTCACAACCGTGCTCAAGCTCTCGACGACCGTTGGGCGGGCCAAGGCCATCACCGAACTCCTCGGCGAGGTGCTCGATCCCGGCGAGACGGCGGTGTCCGCCTTTGAAATCGATGACGAGGCCGAGGGCTCGCCCTGGTTCGTGGAGGTGTTCTTCGCGGAGCCGCCGGATGAGGATGCGATCCGCGACCTGATCGGCCCAATCGTCGGCGAGGACCTGTCGGGCGCGGTGTTCACTGCGGTCGAGGCGAAGGACTGGGTGAAGGCCAGCCTTGATGGCCTGAAGCCCGTGCGGGCCGGGCGCTTTCTGGTGCATGGTGCACATGACCGCGCCGCCGTCCGAATCAATGACATTGCCATCGAGATCGAAGCGGGGCTGGCCTTTGGCACCGGACATCACGGCACAACGGCAGGCTGCCTGCTGGCGATCGACGCCGAACTGAAAAAGCGGCGGCCACGGCATGTCCTGGATGTTGGCACCGGGACTGGCTTGCTTGCGCTCGCTGCGGCCAAACGCCTCAAGCGCCGCGTAGTGGCTGGCGACATCGACGCCATCGCTATCGACGTCACGCGCGAGAACGCCATTCTCAACCGCGCGCCCGGACTTCTGGACCTTTACGTGGCCCCTGGCGTCCGGCATGCCAAGGCCATGCGTCCGGGGCATTTCGACATGGTGATCGCCAACATCCTGCAGCGCCCGCTGATGCGGCTTTCGCGTTCAATGACGACCGTACTGAGGCCGTCTGGCACGCTCATCTTGTCGGGATTGCTGGTCAAGGATGTGGCCGGCGTGCTTTCAGCCTACCGGATGCAGGGCTGGACGCTGGCCTCGAAAGGCCAGCGCGAAAGCTGGGTGGCGCTGGTCCTGAAGCGCCATGGCGCGGCCCCGAGGCCGCGCCGCTGAGGCTTCAGAAGCCAAGCGGGCCGTAGGTGTCTTGAAGGTCCTTGCGCGTCTGGCGCATGTCGGCGATCACGGCGTCCGTGAAATGCCAGAGGTCGAGGGCTGTGCGGTAGGACCTGATGATAAAGGCGATCATAGTGGCCTGCTTCTGATTGTGGTGATGTGAAACCGGTTGTCGCGCCGCCGTGCGTTACGGCGACAGGCGTGTCACCCGGTACAGGGAGGTCGCGCATCGCTCTGCAACGTCGCAGCCGGCAGATTGTTCAGGATGAGAGCGCTGTCCTCGAACAGGTGCCGGTGCGCATTGATCTGCCGCTGGGCGGTGTGCATCCGGCTTTCGATCATGGCGTTGATGATCTGTGACAGAACCGTGGGGCGCTCTTTGCGCTCTGCGAGCGGTGCGGCGAAGACGGTGCCGGTGTAGGCATAGGCCATGAGGCTTGTCCTTTTGGGGTCAGTGACACGAAAAGGCCTTCGGTGGTCGTTTCCTGCAGTCCGTATCGTTCTTTTCTGGGACTCAAGATGGCTGCCGATGTTGCCCTGCAAAAGGCCTTCTCTCACATGCAGTTCATGCGTATTATGCATGCCGAGGAAACTGTTGTTATTTCTTCTGCGTTTTGTGCATGACAAGGAATCGTCCTGCCGAACTGGACGGCATGCTGCCCAGTGCCTAGTCTGACCGGAGTTTCACATCCGCTTTGAGATGCGCGCTTTCATGACATCGCCTGCTCCCCACCGCCCCCGCGCCAGCGTCTTCCAGAGCTTTGAGGAGATGTCCGACCCGGCGACAGTCGCGCCGCGCATCGCTGCCCTTCGTGTGGCGCTGCGGCAACTCGGTCTTGATGGCTTCGTCATTCCGCGCTCTGACCAGCATCAGGGTGAGTATGTGCCCCCTCATGACGAGCGGCTGGCCTGGGCGACGGGCTTCACAGGTTCGGCGGGCTCGGCGGTGGTGCTGCAGAACAAGGCGGCGCTGATTGTCGACGGGCGCTACACGCTGCAGTCGGCGATTGAAGCAAACCTGCCGGCTGGCAGCGTCCTGGGCTTCGATCCCTGGGTGCATACGCCTGATCAGGTGAAGAAGCTGGAGGCTGCGGTCGCGCTGGCAGGGAGCACGCTGAAGGCCATCTCGCTCAACCCGATCGATGCCATCTGGCGCGATCGCCCGGCACCACCGTCCGCTCCGGTCGTCTCTTATCCGGACAAGCTGGCGGGCGAGACGGCCTCGGCCAAGATCGTCCGTGTCCGCGAGGCCCTCGCCAGGGCGAAATGCGGCGCGCTGGTGATTTCCGATCCGCATAACATGTGCTGGCTGCTGAACATGCGCGGCGGGGATGTGCCGCATACCCCGCTGGCCCTGTGCTACGGCATCGTCAAGGCCGCTGGGCCGGTCAAGCTGTTCATCGATCCGGCCAAGCTCGGCGCCGCGGTCATCGATGACCTGATCGGCGTGTGTCAGCCGTTCGCGCCGGCGGATTTCGCGGCGGCGCTCGACGACCTTGGCCGCGCCGGCACCACGGTCCGGCTTGACGCCGCCACCGTGGCCAGCGCAATCCGCGATCGTATCGAGGCGGCCGGCGGCAAGGCGGATGTCGGCACGGACCCGATCGCGCTGATGAAGGCCGCCAAGAACGCCACGGAGCTTGAAGGGTCGCGCGCCGCTCACCGGCGCGATGGTGCAGCCGTGACGCGGTTCCTGTCGTGGTTTGCCACCGAGGCCCCGAAAGGCAAGCTCACCGAGATCGACGCTGCGGTCGAACTCGAGCGATTCCGCCGGGACACCAATGTGCTGAAGGAGATCTCGTTCGGCTCGATTTCGGGTGCCGGACCCCATGCCGCGCTGCCGCACTACCGGGTGACGGCCTCGTCGAACCGCGCCATCGAGCCGGGCATCTTCCTGATCGATTCGGGTGGGCAGTATGAGGACGGCACCACCGATATCACGCGCACGCTGGCGGTGCAGGAGGTTACGCCCGAGATGCGGCGGCACTATACGCTGGTCCTGAAGGGCCATGTTGCGATTTCGCGCGCTGTGTTTCCGAAAGGTACGTCCGGCGCACAGATCGACGCGCTCGCGCGGCTGCCGCTGTGGGAGGCCGGGCTCGACTTCGACCATGGCACTGGCCACGGCGTCGGCGCCTATCTCTCCGTGCATGAAGGCCCGCAGCGCATTTCGAAGCTCGGCTACACCGCGCTTGAGCCGGGCATGATCCTCTCCAACGAGCCCGGCTATTACCGCGAAGGCCATTACGGCATCCGTATCGAGAACCTGATCGTGGTGGAGCCAAGGCAGATCACGGGAGGCGACCGTGAGATGTTTGGCTTCGAGACGGTGACGCTATGCCCCTATGAGCGCGCCCTGATTGTCGTGGCTCTGTTGACCGACGCCGAACGCCACTGGATCGACACCTATCATGCCCGTGTCCTGGCGGAGCTGGGGCCGCTTGTGGGGAAGGATGAACACGCATGGCTCAAGGGCGCGTGCGCTCCTTTGTAAGGTGTTCATTTCGTCCTGCGCGCGAAGCGAACGCGCCACGAACCCTCGTGACCACGCACGAGATGTTATGATATAACACCTTCAAAATCCGCCTGCCTGACACCACATCGGGTCAGGTCAGCAGACCACGACCCCGAAAGTTCGCCCAATGTCCGACAAGATTCCCGTCACCGTGCTCACCGGCTATCTCGGCGCCGGCAAGACGACGTTGCTCAACCGCATTCTGAGCGAGCCGCACGGCAAGAAATACGCCGTCATCGTCAATGAGTTCGGCGAGATCGGCATCGACAACGACCTTGTGGTCGGCGCGCGACCTCATCCGCATCATCGAGGGCCTGATGCGCCGCAAGGGCAAATTCGACGCCATCATCGTCGAGACCACCGGCCTCGCTGACCCCGCCCCCGTGGCGCAGACCTTCTTCATGGACCAGGATGTCGGCGAGCGGGCGAGGCTCGATGCTGTGGTGACAGTCGCCGACGCCAAGTACCTGACTGAGCGGCTGAAGGACGCGCCCGAGGCCAAGAACCAGATCGCCTTTGCCGATGTCATCATCCTCAACAAGACCGATCTGGTGACGCCGGCGGAGCTTGACGCGGTCGAGGCGACGATCCGCACGCTCAACCCCGCCGCGAAGCTCCACCGCACGACGAAATGCGCCCTGCCGATTGCCGACGTGCTCGACCGGAACGCTTTCGATCTTGACCGAATTCTCGAAATCGAGCCCGACTTCCTCGAGGAGGGCCATCATCACCATCACGCCGATGACATCCGCTCGATGTCGTTTGAAATCCGTGGTGATGTCGATCCGGACAAGTTCATGCCCTGGATTCAGGAGCTCACGCAGGTTCAGGGGCCGGACATTCTGCGCTGCAAGGGCATCCTGGCCTTCAAGAATGAGCCCAAGCGCTTTGTCTTCCAGGGTGTTCACATGATCCTCGACGGCGATCTGCAGCGCGATTGGCGCAATGACGAGGCGCGTGTCAGCCGTGCCGTGTTCATCGGCCGCAATCTCGACCGCGACGCGATCCGCAAAGGCTTCTTTGCGACCGCCGCCTGATCGCCTATTCAAGCCGGCATGACCGTCACAGCGCCCGTCTCGCTCACCCAGCATGTCGCCGAGCTCGAAGCCGGTGAACATGTCATCGCGGCCGCCTGGCTCGGCACGGTCCCGGCGCTGGCCCTGTCGGATGGCGCGGTCATGGTCGGTGCCCAAGGCGGCCAGTCGCGGGTTGACGTCCATGGCGCAGCCGGGCTTTTGACCGCAGTCGCCGCCGGCGGTCATCTATACTCGGGCGGCGGCGACGGGCGTGTGTGCAGCATCGATGCGCAAGGCGAGATGAAGGAGCTGGCCCGCGACGCCAGGGGCGGTTGGATTGACGCCATCGCGGCGACTCCCGCCGGCGCGGTTGCCTTCAGCGTCGGCAAGCGCGTCACGGCGCGCGACGAGAAGGGCGGTCTGAAGCAGTTCGAGGCACCCTCGACCGCGCAGGGCCTCGCCTTCGCGCCCAAGGGCTACCGGCTTGCGATCGCGCATTACAATGGCGCGACGCTGTGGTTTCCGAACACCTCGACGCCGACGCAACTGCTCGAATGGAAGGGCGCGCATCTCGATGCGACCCTGTCGCCCGATGGACGCTTCATCGTGACATCAATGCAGGAGAACGCCCTGCACGGCTGGCGTTTGGCCGCCAAGTCGACCGACAAGGTCGCGCACATGCGCATGAGCGGCTATCCCGCCAAGACGCGGTCCTTCTCCTGGTCGCATGATGGCAACTGGCTGGCCACCAGCGGGGCGGAGGCTGTCATCATCTGGCCGTTCCAGGGCGACGGGCCGATGGGCAAGGCCCCGCGCGAGTGTGGGGTCAGGCGCGCGAAGGTGACGCAGGTGGCGTTTCATCCCGGTGCCTATGTCATCGCGGCCGGTTACGAGGACGGCTGTATCCTGCTGCTGCGCCTCACCGATGGTTCGGAACTGCTGGCGCGCCCGGCGGTCAAGGGCTCGGGTATCACGGCCTTGTCCTGGGACAGGTCCGGCAAACGCCTGCTTTTCGGCTCTGCCGATGGCCAGGCCGGGTTGCTGACGCTGCCGGCCTGAGCTCGCACATGATTCGGCTGGGCGGCATCTGGAAGCGTGGACCTGA
>JAPLOW010000199.1 GCA_026400555.1 Hyphomicrobiales bacterium | reverse complement strand
TGCGCCAGCCGCGCAATTCGCCGATGGCATAGGCGGCGGAACCCGCCAGCACCGGTAGCGCCAGAAGCCCGGTGCCGATGATGCCGAGGCTGAACAAAAGGAAGGCGAACTCGCCCGCGATCGGCCGCAGCGCCTGCGCGGCGTCCGCCGAGGTCGCGATATCTTTAATCCCGGCGGTGTGAAGCGTCACGGCCGTCGTCAAGACAATGAAGAACGAGATCAGGCTCGAAAACCCCATGCCGATATAGGTGTCCCAGGCGATCCGTTCGAGTTCGGCGGGCGCCTCTTCGGGGTGATCGAGCAGCGAACCGTCACCGGCCAGCTTTTCGTCTTCCACTTCCTCGGCGCTCTGCCAGAAGAACATGTAGGGACTGATCGTCGTGCCGAATACGGCGACGATCGCGATCATGGCCTCCCGCGAAAAGGTGAGCGACGGCCATAGTGCGCCGCGCACGACCGCGCCCCAATCGATGGCGACGGTGAACACGACGCCGACATAGGCGAGCAAGCTCAGCGTCAGCCATTTGAGCACATGCACATAGCGGTGATAGGGCACGAAGACCTGCAACAGCATCGACCCCGCCGCGAACATCACCGCGAAGGCAATTTCGCCCCAGCCCAGAACCAGCCGCGCCGCCGCGCCCATCGCCGCGAGATCAGCGCCGATGTTCACGGTATTGGCCACGAACAGCAGGAAGACGATGACATGCACCAGCCAGCGCGGCAGCACATGGGCCATGTTGGCGGCAAGACCCTCACCGGTCACGCGCCCGATCCGCGCGCAGATGGCCTGGATCGCCGTCATCAGCGGATAGGTCAGCGCGATCGTCCACATCAGGTTGAAACCGAATTGCGCCCCCACCTGGGAATGCGTGGCGATGCCGCCCGGATCGTCGTCCGCTGCGCCGGTGATGAGGCCTGGGCCAAGTCGCCGAAACCAGGGGATTGTCGGCGGCTTGGCTTCGCTCATTCCGCTACCTCCATCTCCCGCGCAGCCACCGTCGCACGGGCTTTGGCGAGCAGCGCATCAAGCTGGCGGTAGCGTGCGATATAATGACGGCGCGCTGATGAGACATCCCAGCCTCCCATTCATAGCCGTTCTCTTAGCGCCTCGTAAGGTGCTTTCCGTTGAAGGCACCATGCGGCGGTGCGAGGTTGTAGAAGCGCTCCCATTCGGCCAAGTTTGCGCCAAGATCGCGTTCCAGGCGAGAGGTGGCACTGTGCGGCTATTGATATGCTCGCTCTGCATGGCGATCGCCCATCAAGAGCGCCGCATCTGCTGATGACCAAAGCAAGAAACGCACCGTCCGGTTACTGTGCGGTCTGCCGGGGCAACGGTGGCATTGCAACGCGTCACAATCGGCAGAATGCAGGGAGTTCGTCGACGCACATTGACGACTCAGTGCGCTTGAAATATCGCCTGCAATATGAGATTGGTATTGGATACGAACGCCATCGTTGCTGCTCTGCGCAGCCCGGCCGGGGCCACAGCTGAAATTCTGCGGCGCGTCCGGCGCCGTGAAATGACGATGATCGCCAGTATTGGGCTGTTCGTAGAATATGAAGCCGTCGCTACGAGGATGGAGCAACCGACGGCAGCTGGCGCGACGGCGCAAGATGTCCGAAATGTGCTCGATGGTCTTGCCGGGTTCGTTGAGGCCATCGAAGTCCATTATCTCTGGCGGCCAAGGCTTCGAGATCCTGACGACGACATGGTGCTGGAGGCTGCGGTGAGCGGACGTGCCGACACAATTGTGACCTTCAACGGTCGGGACTTCGGTGCTGTACCGGCTCAATTCGGCGTTATCGTCTTACGGCCCGACGAACTTCTGAAGAGGACTTGAGATGGGCACGACCAGCAACTACGCACTCCGCCTGCCAGCTTCGCTTAAAACCGCCGCGGAAGAGGTGGCGCGCGAGGATGGAGCTACCCTCAATCAATTCATCGTCACTGCGGTGGCCGAGAAGCTGTCTGCGATGAAGACAGCCGCTTATTTTGAGGAGCGGGCTGCGAGGGGTGACTTGGCCGCCTTCGATCGCTTCATGTCGCGCAAAGGTGGCGAGCCACCCCGTGATGGTGACCGCCTGCCTTGATGGCTTGGAGCCTCCGATCGGGAGGTTCTGGCCGAAGAACGAACCCGCTCGCGCGGGAGGGCGCTTGCGGCTGGCATCGGCGTGAAGGGCCGGTCCAGCAGCGTGGCATGAGACGCCGCTGATGCAAGCGGCATGATGGCCTCCGTTCAACCGGAGGAGCCATCCATGACCACACAACCAACGCCTGCAACGATTCCGATGACCGTGGCTGTGCTTCGGCAACGTATGATCGAGGATATGGGCGTGCGCGGTTTCACGCCGAAGACGCAGCACGACTATCTCAAAATCGTCAGGGAGTTTGCCGTCTTCATCGGCCGCTCGCCCGGGAGCGCGACGGCGGAGGATCTGCGCCTCTACCAGCTGCGCAAGCGCCATGATGGGCTGGCGGGCCCTGCCATGAACAGCCGCGTAGGGGCCCTGAGATTCTTCTTCACCACCACGCTCGACCGTCCTGATCTGTCGCGCCGGCCAGGCTGCGGGACCGGGCGATCCTCGCCGTCGCTTATGGCGCGGGCCTGCGCGTCGCCGAAGTGGCGAAGCTCAGGGTCACCGACGTCGATAGCCAGCGCATGCTGCTGCGTGTCGAACGGGGCAAAGGCAAACGCGATCGGAACGCCATGCTCTCTGTCGATCTCCTGTCGCTGCTGCGCGACTGGTGGCGAGAGGGCAGCCGGAGGGGCGTTATGCTGCCGGGCTGCTGGCTGTTTCCCGGCCAGAACCCCGTCAACCCGATCACGACGCGCCATATCAATCGCATCGTGGAGAACGCAACCCGCGCCGCCGGCATCCGCAAGCGCGTCAGCCCCCATACGCTGCGCCACAGCTTCGCGACGCATCTGCTGGAGGACGGCGTCGACATCCGCATCATCCAGGCGCTGCTCGGCCATGTGAAGCTCGACAACACCGCCTTCTACACAAAGGTGGCGACGCGCACCGTCAAGGCGGTCATCAGCCCGTTCGATCGCGTGGCGGCGCACCTGAGCGAGAGGGTGGCGCCCGGCGGCTGAGGGCGTCCGTCATGACGCTCGAACTCGCCGACGTCTTCCGCGCGGCGGGGCCGCGATATCGCGCCAGCCGGGCCGGGCATGTCAGCCTCGCCGAGCTGAAGGTGATGACGGCGGTCCAGGCCTGCCGCACGGCTGCGCTCGGCGGCCACGTCGAGGCCTGCGGCGACTGCGGCCACCAGCGCATCGCCTACAACAGCTGCCGCAACCGGCACTGCCCGAAGTGCCAGGGCGCGACGGCGCGCCTGTGGCTCGAAGCGCGCGAAGCCGATCACCTGCCCGTCGGCTACTTCCACGTCGTGTTCACGCTGCCCGCCGCGATCGCCGACATCGCCTTCGCCAACAAGGCCGTCGTCTACGATCTCCTGTTCCAGGCCGCGAGCGAGGCGATGACGACCATCGCCGCCGACCCGAAGCATCTGGGCGTCAGGATCGGCATCACCGCCGTGCTCTACACCTGGGGCTCGGCCATGACCCACCACCCGCATGTCCACATGATCGTGCCGGGCGGCGGGATCACGCCGGACGGACGCCGCTGGGTCTCGGCGCGGCCGGCCTTCCTGCTGCCGGTGCGCGTGCTCGGCGCGCTCTTCCGCCGCCTGTTCCTGACCCGCCTCGCCGCTCTCCACGACGCTGGCCGGCTCGTCTTCTTTGGCGCGCACCAGCACCTCGCGGACCGCCGCGCGTTCTGGCGTCACCTGTCGCCGCTGCGCAGGACGCGCTGGGTCGTCTACGCCAAGCCGCCCTTTGCAGGCCCTGAGGCTGTGCTGCGCTACCTCGCCCGCTACACCCATAGGGTCGCCATCTCGAACCGCAGGCTCGTCGCCTTCGATCACGCCAGCGTCACCTTCCGCTACAAGGACTACCGCCGCTCAGGCGCAGATCGCCAGCAGACGATGACGCTCGATGCCGACGAGTTCATCCGCCGCTTCCTGCTGCATGTGCTGCCGAGGGGATTCCACCGCATCCGCCACTACGGGCTTCTCGCCGGCGGTGCCCGCAAGGCCGCTCTCGCCCGCGCCAGGGAGTTGCTCGCCGCGGCACCCCCACCAGCAGCAAACGCTGCGAACGAGGACCCGGCGTTCCGGCCGCCATGTCCCTGCTGCGGCGGCAGAATGCTGTCGATCACCGTCATCCCGCACGGTTGGCGCAGATGCGAACCTGCGCCGCGCCAGAGGGGGCCGCCGTGAGCAACGTCGTCGCGCCGTCATCAACGAACGTCACTCGACCGGAGCCATTCGGTCGGACGGCGTCTCACGCCTATCGATCAGAATCCACGACGATGCACAGCGTATGTGGCCCTATCGCTCCTGTCGACGCTCGGCCCAAGCCGGGCGCGATGCCGGCACGGTCGGCCCAAACCGTCGACATCAGACAACCTTCGCCCCGATGCGCCGACCACAGCGTCGCACCACCAGGCATCCTCAGCGCGAAATCCCCATAGCCCAGCACGGCACCACGCGGGTTCCTTCTCCGGCGACTTTCGGACGCGACCGCGCATCCGAAACTCTTCACGAAGGCGGCGGTTCGGCGCGTCCCGTCCTTTCAGGCGGTTTGTCCGAATAGCGGACATTGCCGCGAAACTGATTGCACGTCTTAGGCAAACGCGGGAACGAACGCTCACTCTGCCGAGCGGAGAAATTCCTTGCGCAGCATGCAGTGCACACCCTTGTGCTGGTTGACCGTTTGGGTGATGCGCAGGTCGGCGGTAATCGAGCACAAACCATAGGCCTGCTCGCGGCTGAGCCCCGTTCTGTCGACAATCAGGGTGATCATATCGCGAAGGGCCTTTTGCGCGCATGTGTCGAGATCGGGATCCATGCCGCATGTGATCACGTGGGTCGGTGTTTCGGCGCGCGGGTAGGTGAACCCCAGGTCCTTACGGACGATTAGCTCGAAAGTTCCGGTCAGCGCCGTTTCGATGGCCGTGACGTTGACCTCGCCATCGCCTTGCAAGGCGTGCCCGTCACCACACGAGAAACCCGCGCCCTCCACAAAAACCGGCAGGTAGAGCGTGCTGCCCGCAACCAGT
>JAPLOW010000116.1 GCA_026400555.1 Hyphomicrobiales bacterium | reverse complement strand
CTGCGCCGCCGGCACCCGGCACGTTGGTGATCTGCACGCCGTTGACTGCACCTGTTGCGCGCAGCACCGCCTCGAGCGAGCGGGCCGTCTGATCCCAGCCGCCGCCGGGTGCCGCCGGCACGAAGATCTTGAGCAGGTCGACCGCCTGGGCCTGTGCCGGCCACGAACCAAGCCCGGTGGCTACAGCAGCTGCGCCTGTAGCGCCAACCATGAAATCACGACGCGAAACCATGCAATCCTCCGCTTTGCGCCATTGTTGGCGACGTTGTTTGAAAAAGGGCCCCGAGGCCATAAGCTTGTGTGCCGCAAGTTTCGCGGCGCGGCAAGTGCGGGGCAGCCGAATCGCCCGCGTCGCAGCGGTCCGCGCACGAAAAGCACGCCTTTGCCGGGATCGAGGCCTAAAGACGCCTGATTCTGTCGCGATCCGTTGTCCCGGCGATACTTCATAATATGGCAATGGGAGGGATCGTTGCGGCCGCGGGTCGCCCTACAGGACCTTGTCCGGGGCGGTTGTGGTTAACCACAACTGACCGGATGCGACGAAAGCGTGGCGATCTTGCAACACCTGTTTTCAAACAACCCTGCCCGGGGCTCCGGGGCGCTCATTCGGGTTGATCGGCAGGGCCGGGCGCGTATGGTGCGGATATGCGAAGGAGGTTTACTCCTCCGCGCTCTTTTGGTGACGCCATCGGAAGCGGTGGTTTTACCTGAAGTTCGGGAAAAGGGCTCCAAAGACGGTTTCGCGAGAAACCAGCGGCGGAAAGAAAATCCTGCTCTCGTTTGGGTCTCGAAAATCCTATTGGAGGTTTCACCATGAAGCTCGTCAAGAGCCTTCTCCTCGGTTCCGCCGCCGGCCTGATGGCCGTCACCGGTTCCATGGCAGCCGATCTTCCGTCCCGGAAGGCCGCTCCTGCTGAATACGTCCGCGTCTGCTCGGCTTACGGCGCTGGCTTCTTCTTCATCCCGGGCTCCGACACCTGCTTGCAGATCTCGGGCCGCGTTCGTGCCCAGTATCAGTGGCAGGACAGCTACTCGCGGAATGATAACACGACTGGTTTCCGCTCCATGCTGCGGTTTGGCATGGATGCCCGCACCCAGACCGAGTACGGCACGGTTCGCGCTGTTGCCCGTCTCTCGGTTGAGCGCCGCACCGGCTACGCAACCACCGGCTCCGGCGCCCGCGCTGGCACCATCATCCAGGCCAATGGCGTCGACACTCTCGGGCGTCTCCAGACCCAGGTTAACATCGAAGCCGCCTTCATCCAGTTCGCCGGCATCACCGCTGGTCGCGCCGGTTCGTTCTTTGACTTCATGTCGCCTGACGAATGGCACGGCATGGCCTACTCGTCGCAGACGACCAACCTGCTGGCCTACACCGCTTCGTTCGGTGGCGGGTTCTCGGCAACCCTCTCGGTTGAAGACAGCAACGAGCGTCGTTACGGCTCGTCCGTCTTCAATACCGCGACCGGTGCTTCCGCCAATTTCTCTCAAGACTTCATTGGCAGCGTTTCTGCCTTGATCCCAGCAGGCTACGGCACGCTGACCGGCCTGAATCTTCAGCAGCGTTCGCGCGCCGCTGATATCGTCGGCAATCTGCGTCTCGAGCAGGGCTGGGGTTCGGCCCAGCTGTCAGCTGCTCTCGTCTCGCACAACTTTACGGCTGGTCTTCCTGCCGACAAGTGGGGTTATGCGATCCAGGGTGGCGTGAGGGTCAACCTCCCGATGCTCGCTGCCGGTTCCAACCTGCAGTTGAACGCTGCTTACGGCCAGGGCGCAAACGCCTACGTGTTCGGCAACGCCTGGACCGGCGCGTCGAGCAACGGTTTCAGCGGTGCAGGCTGGGGCAAGATCTCGGTCTCCGTCTCTGACAATGTGTTCGTGTCGACCCCGGCGGGCAACACGGTCGCTCAGGCGAAGGCTTGGTCGGTCGCTGCGGCTCTCCAGCACTTCTGGACCCCGCGTCTGCGTTCGACCCTCGGCGTGTCGTACTATGCCGTCGACTACCCGAGCTACATGAACATCGCTGGCACCTCGCGTCTGCGTGACTACGGCGTCATGACTGTCATGGGCAACCTGATCTGGTCGCCTGTGCGCAACATGGATATCGGTGTTGAAGTGCTGTACAGCCAGGTCAACCTGAAGGGTCTCCCGGTCACAAGCGCAAACAATGGTGCGCTGACCAAGAAGGACGACGCTCTCGTCGCCCGCATGCGCATCCAGCGCGACTTCTGATAACGTTCCCTTCGGGGGTCGTATCGAGAGAGGCCCGGGGAAACCCGGGCCTTTTTTCTGTTCGCTCAGGCCCTGTGCCGGGCCGGCATTGGTGGTCCGTAACCTGCCGAAGGGTCAAGTCATCGCCGACGCTGCCTGAATGCGGGCAGGCTTGACCGGATCGCGCCATAGTAAACTTTGCCGCCCCTGTCAGGTTCGTCAGCGCCATGTCTTTGGTTCTGCACAGATACTCGCCCACTGCAAAGAATGCAGGCTGGTCAAGCATTGGCCGCTCTTTGTATTGAACGCCACTTGACTCCGTAGCTGTTTTCGCTGCCTGTTTGCTGATCTGGTCATCAACGTGCCGGAAAGTGCACTGAGGCTGGACGCATGCCGTGATGTGCACAGGGGCCCGTCACCGCTGCGAAACTGAGCAGGGAAGGGGCCGCGCCGATGTGTCAGCCGAGGAAGTGGTGGTGGGGCCTGTTGCCGCTTGCCCTGTTGTGGATGCTGGCCAATTGGCAGAAGGGGGCCCCGATCGCCGCCGATCTGAAACAGAGGGCCGAGGCTGCCGGCGCCGCAGTGGTCGGATTGACCCCCGGCGTGGCCCCGCTCGCTGTCGCAGTGGCCGGTCGGGACGCCGCCGTGACTGGCGAGGTCCGCACAATTGATGTGACGCCCGGTGCTCTGCGCGCCGTGGATGACGTGTTCGGTGTGCGCCGTGTCGAAGGCACCCTCAGGCCGGCCCTGGCCCAGCGGCCCTATGCGTGGGCGGCGCAGCGTGATGGCGCGAAGCTCACGCTGAGCGGATTCGTGCCGGACAACACCACAAAGATGGCGCTGGCGACAGCCGCTGCTGCCGCCTTCCCGGGCGCGCAGGTCGACGACCAGCAGCGGATCGCCTTCGGTGCGCCGGCCGGGTTCACCGCAGCCGCCGCGCTTGGCCTCGCTGAGATCGGCAAGCTTTCGTCAGGCAAGGCCTCGCTGAACGATGGCAACTTCTGCTTTGAGGGCGCCGCTTCGACCGCCGACGCGTTTCTGGACGTCCTGCCGCGCGTCGCCAGCGCGCCACCAGGCTTCACCCGCCAGGCCTGCGCCGTCACGCCGCCCACGGTCACGCCCTATGTCTGGTCCGCCGCCAAGGCCGCCACGGGCGCGATCACGCTGACCGGGTTCTATCCGTCCGACGCCGTCAGGGCCGAGATCAACACTGCCGTGCGCGCCGCCGCTTCTGGCGCCGCCGTCACCGACGGCATGAAGCCGGCCCTTGGCGCGCCGGCCTCCCTGATGGGTATGGTCACGGCGGGGATGGAACAGCTTGCGCGCATGGTCGAAGGCACGGCCTCCATCGCCGGCACTGTCTACAACGTGGTTGGACGCGGCCCGTCCTCCTTCGACGCCTGTGACGCCTTGCGTCGCGAGGTTGCCGGACAGCTTGCGCAGGGGTTCTCGCTTGGCAATGCCGCGATCGAGTGCCCGCCACCACCTCCGCCGCCACCTCCGCCTCCGCTCCCGCCTCCGCTCCCGCCTCCGCCTGTGGTGGTCGCGCCGCCTCCTCCGCCACCGCCTCCTCCGGCCGTGCTCAGTTGGTCGGCGGTGAAGACGCCGGCAGGTATCGTGCTGTCGGGTATGGCCCCGTCCAGTGCAGCCAAGGCCGCAGCGGCATCATCGGCGCTGATTTCGACCACCGGCGCCGTCACCGACAATGTGCTGGTGCAGGACAACATCGCCGCGCCGCCGGAGTATCCCGCTGCAGTCAACTTCGCGCTCGGCCAATTGGCCCAGCTCAGCACTGGTCTGGCCTGGCTCGACGGCCCGGCTCTGGTGGTCACCGGCGAGGCGCCGTCCGTCGCTGTGAAGGCCACGCTTGACGCCGCATTGGCAGGGCCGCTGCCGGGCGGCGTCCGGCTGGCCCGCGCCGAGATCACGGCGCCTGCGCCGCCCCCGCCGCCTCCCGCGCCGGTAGTGGCGCCTCCGCCGCCTCCTCCTCCTCCTCCTCCTCCGCCGGTGGTCGTCGCACCTCCGCCTCCGCCTCCGCCGCCGCCCGTGGCGCTGGTCTGGTCGGCGACGAAGGACGGCAGCGGCGTGGCCCTGAGTGGCCTTGCGCCATCGGCTGACGCCCGAGCCTCCGCCGTGGCGGCGGCGCGGACCGCGACGAGCGGCTCCGTGACTGACGCCATGTCGGTGCAGGGCAACATCGCGGTACCGCCGGCCTATGCGCCCGCCACCGATTTCGCCCTCGTGCAGCTTGGACGTCTATCCAGCGGTCAGGCCTCGCTGTCGGGCCCGACCCTGAGCCTGCGCGGCGTCGCGCCGTCTCCGGACGCCAGGCGGATGGTCGAGGCTGCGATGGGCGGCGCGCTTCCGGGCGGTCTGCGTCCCGGTGAGGTCAGCGTCATCGTGCGGCCCTATGTCATGGAAGCGCAGTCCGACCGGTCGGGTCTGGTCCTCAGCGGTTACGTGCCGGATCAGGCGACACGGACCGATCTGGTCGCTGCGGCGGAAGCGGCGGGCTTCGCGGGCAAGATCCGCGACGACCTGCTCGTCGTTGGTGGCGCGCCGGCCAATTTCGGAGCGGCCGCGTCGACGGCGCTGTCGAACCTGCTGCGGCTGGACCTCGGCACGGCGCGTGTCGATGACCAGTCGCTCACGCTGCAGGGCATGACCTGCCGCGACGTGATCCGCCAGGAGGTCGAAACCGGATCCCGCTCGGGCCTGCCCGGCGGCTTCACTGGCTCGGCCCAGGTCTCGATCCGCCAGACAGGCTGCACAAACTGCCAGCTGGAGCTCGATACGGCCACCAATGGCCGCACCATCCTGTTCCAGCAGGGCCAGGCCGATCTGGTGACCGATGCGGAGACGACCGCCGTCATCGCCGAGGTCGCGCGGGTTCTGCAGGTTTGCCCGACCGCCCGGATCGCGGTGGAAGGCCACACCAACTTCGATGGCGAGCGTCGCGGCTACCCGAACAAGGCCTTGTCCGAGAACCGCTCGCAGGCGGTGATCAACGCACTCGTCGCGCGCGGCCTTGCCGCGAACCGGTTCACGTCGATCGGCTTCGGCCCCGAGAAGCCGCTGATCCCGCACGGGACGGCTGCTGCCCGGGAACAGAACCGCCGCGTGCAGTTCACTATCGTCAATCCGTGATTGAAGGGGAAAGATCGTGTATTATCTGATCGCGCAGTTCGGCTGGTATCTTCTGGCTGCCGTCATCTTCGGCCTCATCACGGGATGGATGACCTGCGATCGTGAGCCGCGGCGATGGGGCTGGCTTCCTGCCGGCCTTATCGTGGCGCTGGTCGCGTTTCTGCTCACCTTGTTCCGCTTCATCAATGGCGTTTCGGCGCTGTGGATCGAGTCGGCGCTGCTGATGTTTGGCTTCTTTCTGGCTGGATGCTGTATCGGCTGCATGTTCCGGCAGGCATTCTCCGACGAGACGCCGGGCGGTGTCCGTGACTGGCACCGGAATCTGGGCGATGCCGGGCCGGGCATAGGGGCCGCCGGCCTGTTCTCCGGCCTGCGCGAGTGGAACCGCGACCTGACCGGCGCCGCGCCCGCCGCAGCGGCTCCTTTGGCCGCGGTCCTTGCGCCGGCGGCTACCGCCGAGCCCGCCGCCATGCCCAAGGTCGAAGGCGAGGATCTGGTCGCCGGCAATCGCCCGGCGGGGCTGGTTTCACCGCGCGGTGGCAAGGCCGATGATCTCAAACTGATCCGCGGCATCGGCAAGCAGAACGAGGGCCGGCTGCACGGGCTCGGAATCTGGCATTTCGACCAGATTGCCCAATGGACCCGCGACAATGCGCTATGGGTCGGTTCCTATTTGGCCTTTCCTGGTCGGATTGAGCGCGAGGAGTGGGTGTCGCAGGCGCGCGAGCTTGCCGCGGGCCAGGAAACCGCCTTCGCCGCACGCGTCAAGCGCGGCGAAGTTGCGACCTCCAGGGACGACGGGTCGCTCGGCCAGTCGAATGTCGCCAGAATCGGCGATGACGGCGGCAAGGGCAGCAAGAGCTCCTGACGGTTGGCCGCGGCGGCGTCAGGCCCGCCTTGCGTCCGCAGCCATACAAAGCCGGGCGATTCGGCTGATCACATCTTGAGTGGTCAGCAGGGGCGCGTGGCCTTGCCCTGCAATGGTAAACCCCTCGCAGGCCGGGTGCCGCGCCGCCATCTGCCGCAGAGTCGCGTCCGACAGCAGGTCCGAGTTGGCGCCACGCAGCACGAGCATCGGCGCATGCGAAAGCCCGTCGAAGAGCGGCCACAGGACGGGCAGGGGCGCTTCGAGGTCCAGCGCCTCCAGCGTTTTCATCAGGGACGGGTCATAGTCCGGCACAAGCCGGTTGCCGGCTTGCTTCCAGGTCCGCCGCGCAAAGCCGTCCCATTCGCCAGCGCCCAGAATGGGGAAGTGCTGGCCGAAAGCCTGTTTCAGGATTGCCGCCGCCTCGGCCCAGTTGGCTGGCTGCGGCAGCTTGCCGACATAGCTGCGGATGCGGATCAGCCCCTGCGCGTCCAGAACCGGGCCGATGTCGTTGAGGACGACGCCCTTGATGGCGGCGGGCCTGACGGGCGCCATCGCCATGGTGATCAGCCCCCCTCGCGAGGTGCCGACGAAGACCGCTTCATGGACCCCCGTGGCGGCCATGACCTGAAGCACGTCGTCGAGCTCGATCTTGATATCGTAGTTTGTCCAGACCGGGTCGTAGTCCGACTGGCCGCGCCCGCGATAGTCGATTGCGATGACGCGGCGCGGCCGTCTTGCGTCCGCCGACAGGAACAGGGCCAGTTCGTGGAAATCGGCGCTGGTCCGGGCCAGGCCGTGGAGGCAGATGACGGGAAGGGCCTCGCCGCCGGCCTCGCCATACTCGCGCACATGCAGCCTGAGCCCGTCCCGCGAACGGATGAAGAGGCTGCGGTAACCGGTGCTGTCGTTCATGGCGTTGTGTGTCCGGTGCTGGCTGAGGCGGTCTCAGCATGCGGGGCGTCCGGGGCCCCGCATTCCGGCATCTCTACAGCATTGTCCATCGGTGTGAATACCGGGTTTGTGCCCCAAGGTGGCCGAAGGCCTATACGGCGCGGGTCTGGCCAAGCCAGTCCAGGGCGAGCCATGCAAGGGCCGCCGTGGTCGCGGACAGAACGGTGCCCCAGCACCAGTCGACCACAGTGATGCTGAGCGGGAAGTCCTTCAATGTGGCGTAATTGGTGGCGTCGTAGGTTCCGTAGGCGACGAACCCGAGGGCCGCGCCATAGGCGGCTGCCGTGATGAGCGAACCGCCTGCAAGGTTCGGCATCACCGCGAAGAAGGCGAGGCTGGCCGCGAAGGTGACATAGAACAGCGCGGCAGGGACCATGCGGGGCTGGGCCAGCAGCATGCCCGGCATCTGCTGCTCATAAAAGGAGCGCATCGTCGACAGCCAGATCAGGTCCAGCGACAGGTCAACCAAAGCAGTCAGCAGGAGCGACAGCAGAAACGGGCGCATGGGTAACCTCCGTTTTCACCGCGGCTGACGACATCTCTGCCATCTGCCGCTGATGACTTGTGGGCGGTCGCTCAGGTGTTGTCGACCACCTTCTTCAGAGCGTCCTTGGCCTTGCCGATGGCCTGCTGGGCATCGCCCTTGATGTCCTGGACGATGCCGTCCGTTTCCATCTGCTTGTCGCCGATTGCCTTGCCGAGGCTCTGCTTGACGTTGCCGGCGGCCTGATTGGCTGCGCCGGTGATCTTGTCGTTGATGCTGCCCATTGAATGTCTCCAGTTGCCATGACCGTCATGGCGAGGTCTTCAAGGAACGTGCGGCGGCGCCCTTTGTTCCGCTGGTCCCATGCAAAACGCCCTCACCGGGCAGGCGAGGGCGCTTGATCGCGGACATGGTCTGAAGGGGTTGCGATCGGGGGAGCGTTTGACGGGCTTTCCCGTCGTCAGATGCCGTCAGCGCCGTCGCTCGGACGGGGCGACCGGTGATCTGGCCCGGGACCTCCACTGTCCGCCGACTGGCATCGAGGCCAATCCCATGGCGAACAGCTTTGGGTCTCGGAACAGAAAACGCGGTGGGCGACCGGTGGTTCCACCTTGGCGACAAATAAGAGGCGGGGAACGGCGACAGGACATCCGCCCGACCGCGCGAGCGGGGCTGAAGAGCCCTGTCGCCAGTCATGGAACCCGCCTGGCGCTCGCGCGTTGGATGATGGCCCTCTGTGCGTGTCCGCCGCGGACCGGCCTTGATGGCGTGAAAGATGTCCGCATCATGCAAGAGACAAGCGCGACCGACGGCAAATCCGTGCTGCGGCCCTTCTTTGCGCTGTCGCGCGGCTTCTGGTCGGGAGAAACCGCGACGAGGGCGTGGCTCCTGACGGTACTGGTCATCTGCTGCGTTTTCGCCCAGCTCGCAACGCAGGTGGCGATGAACACCTGGAACCGGGTCTTCTTCGATGCACTGGAACGCCGCGACGTGTCCGGCGTCTGGGCCGCCATCTGGTGGCTGCCCCTGATCATCATCACCATGGCGCTGGTTCTGTCGACGCTGATCGTGACGCGCATGGCGTTGCAGATGCGCTGGCGCGAGTGGCTCACGCAGCGCTTGGCCGGCTGGTGGATCGCCGACCAGCGCTATTACCGCCTGAGTTTTGTGGCGCCCGACCAATCCGCGCCGGAATTCCGGATATCGGATGACGCAAGGCTGTCGGTTGAGCCGCTCATCGAGTTCGGCCTCGGGCTGCTCGGCGCCTTCGCCATGGCGCTTACCTTCGCCGCCATTCTCTGGAGTGTGGCGGGGAGCGCGAAGGTCAGCCTTGGCGGCATGACCATCGAGATCCCTGCCTTCATGGCGGTCGCGGCGGTCTTTTATGCCGCCTTCGCCTCAGGGCTTGCCTATCTGGCCGGCCGGCCACTGGTCGGCCGCGTATCGGCGAAGAACGAGGCGGAAGCGCAGTTCCGCTCCGAAATGACGCGCCGGCGCGAGAACGCCGAGAGCATTGCCCTGATCCGGGGCGACAAGGACGAGTTGAGCTCCGTCCTGTCGAGCTATGGTCAGGTCGTCTCGGCCTGGGTTCGCGTCATCCGCCAGCAGGGGGTGATCGCACTGGTGCTCAACACCAACGGCGCGTTGTTTCCCATCCTGCCCCTGCTGCTGGTGACGCCGAAATACCTCAACGGCGACCTCACGCTCGGCGCGGTGATGCAGCTTGTGGCGGCCTTCAGCGCCGTTCAGGGGGCGCTGATCTGGTTCGTCGACAACTTTGTCCGCCTCGCTGAATGGTATGCCTCCGCCGCGCGCGTGATCGCGCTCACCAGCGCCATGGAGGAGATCGACCTCGGCACGACCATGGAGGACGAAACGGTCATCCAGCTTGGCACCAGCGACGACGGGGCCATCCATATCGAGGGACTGTCGGTTGCTGACAGGGCAGGGCGGGTGGTGATTAACGACGCGTCCGTGCGGATCGGCATGGGCGAGAAGGTGATGCTCGCCGGTGAGAGCGGCTCGGGAAAGAGCATCCTCATCCGCGCGCTGGCCGGGCTGTGGCCCTGGGGGTCCGGCTCCATTCGCGTGCCGAAGGGCGTCAAGATCGCCTTCGTGCCGCAGCAGCCCTACATCCCGCTCGGCCCCTTGCGGCAGGCGCTCGTCTATCCCGACGCCAACGGATCGGACGACGAACAGATCGTCGCCGCGATGCGCCGGTGCGGCCTCGGCTATCTGGTCAAGCAGCTCGACCATGAAGCGCGCTGGGACCAGACCTTGTCGGGAGGCGAACGGCAGCGTGTGGCCTTCGCCCGCCTGCTGATCCACAAACCCCAGATCATCATCATGGATGAAGCCACCTCGGCGCTCGATGAGGAGAGCCAGTTCTCGCTGCTCACCTTGCTTCATAACGAGTTGGCCTCGGCCACCGTGATCAGCGTGGCCCACCGAAGCGGAATCGAGGAATTCCACGACCGCAAGATCGAGTTGCACAAGCGTCAGGCCGGCGCGGAAATGTCATCGCGCAAACTGCCGAACAGCCTGTGGCGGCTTCTCGGCAATCCTGCCGGTATCTGATTGAGGCGGAACTTCCGCAGCGCTGCAGCGTTGACCCCATGACAGGAAACAGGAGTTTCTGACATGCGGATTTCTCGGACACCCCGTCGGCTTGAGGGGTTCAGCGCACCACCCTTGTGGCGCCTTGGCGCGGTGGTGCTGAGCCTCGCTGCCGCGATCTACATCCCGCTCTTTGCGAGCGAACCGCCTCGCCAGGTAACCGAACGGGATCAGTTCTCTGGCGCTGTCCCGGCTGCGGTGATCAGCGCACCTGCGCGCCCGGCAGCGGGAAAGATCGTCGTCAACATCGGCGGGAACAATCCTTCGATTGCGCTGTTGTCTGATTGACGCAGGCGCTCCCTGGCGCCGGCTTCGACCCCTCCCCACCTCCAGGCCGCCATTATCCGGCGGCCTTCCTTTTTCGCAAGGCCATTGAGCCGCCGCAGAGCAAAGCCGCTCATCCGTTGCCGCGCAGCTCCTTGGCCTCGAGTTCGGCCAGCAGAACCAGAAACCGATCTGGAACGGGCGCGCTGATCAGGTCGTCATAATGCTGCTGCAGCGCCCGTCCGAGCGCGATCTGTACCTTTGAATCCAGCTCCGGGGGGGCATCAGGCTCCGACATGTCGCAGGGCGTGTCGCGGTCCTTGTCTTGTTCCGTCATGATCGCACGCTCCTTGGCGCATTGATCAGCTGATGATTATGATGCCTTTGCCGCGACTCATATCAGCCAATTCCTGCAGCACCCATAGTTGGGGGATGACGCTCCGCTCTTGCAAGCCCGAGGTGCAGCAGGCCGGAGCGAAAATGTCCGTCATGTCGCCCGCGCTGCCACCAGCGGAGCTGCGGGCGACTCCAGGGTCGCCGGGCTTCCCGCGCGTTCCTGCAGCATGGATACCAATTGCGTCGCGGCAGCAAAGGATGAGGCTGGATTCTGGCCGGTGATCAGGTGGCCATCGACCAGCGTGAACGAGGCGCCGTCCGGGCCTTTCGCGTAGCGGCCTCCCAGGCGCTTCAGTTCATCCTCCAGCGTAAACGGCACGATCGCGCTGAGCCCTGCCGCAGCCTCTTCGCGCTGTCGGAGAAGCCGGTCACTTGCTTGTCCTCGACGAAGGGCACGCCGTTGACCTTCACCTGCCGGAACACGGCCGGGGCGTGGCACACGGCGGCGATCGGCTTGGCCTGCGCCTCGAAGTCTCCGAGCAGCGCGATCGAACCGACATCATCGGTGAGGTCCCAGAGCGGACCATGTCCGCCGGGATAGAACACCGCGTCAAATTCGGCGGCCTTGACGTCCGTCAGCATCAGGGTTTTGGCCAGCGCATCCTGCGCCGGACCATCCCCCTTGAAGCGCCGTGTCGCGTGCGTATGGGTCTCGGACGAGTCGCTGGCAGGGTCGATGGGTGGATGCCCGCCCTTTGGAGAGGCAAGCGTCACTTGGGCCCCCGCGTCCTGGAAGACGTAGTAGGGGGCGGCGAATTCGTCGAGCCAGAACCCGGTCCTCCGCCCTGTCGCGCCAAGCGCGTCATGCGAGGTCAGCACCATCAGAATTTTCATGGGAGCATCCTTGTGCGGGATTGAAGCAGCACAACCGGGCCTGCGCTGATTTGTTCCGCCAATCAGACCGAAACAGGCCGCTTCAGCTCGTCTCCATATCGGATGCAGCGTCACACACTGCGGAACGTGGAGCAGAGGCAGACGGTCGATCCAGGTGAATGCGCAGGACCAGGCAACCCTTTCCATCGGCCCGCGTTCTTCTCTCACCGGCAACCGGTTTCATCCCAGAAAGGACAACCCATGAGTCTGCCTCCCACACCTGTTCGCCCCGGCCCGGATACCCCGCAGCCGTCGGCTCCATCGGTCGTGCCTGTGCCGGATGCTCCACCGGCGCCGGTCACCGATCCGGGCATCGCCGACCCGCCCCTGCCGGTCATCGACCCAGCCAGTCCGGGCCCGATGGTCCTGCCCCCGGAACCCCTTAGCCGCCGGTGATGTGACAACTGTCGGAGGCGGACGCCCTCCCGAAACGGAAACCGCGCCGTTTTGTTGGTCCGGAGCGCACTCCGCGTCAGGAAGCGGCGGCCCGCCGCGCTGCGAGCCCCAGCACAACACCGACAGCGAGCAGGCCAAGCGCAACCGGCACCGGACGCCTCCTGGCCTCGA
This sequence comes from Hyphomicrobiales bacterium, assembly GCA_026400555.1. Taxonomy (GTDB): domain Bacteria; phylum Pseudomonadota; class Alphaproteobacteria; order Rhizobiales; family Beijerinckiaceae; genus Allobosea. The sequence goes on along the minus strand of JAPLOW010000116.1, from coordinate 63,667 downwards.
TGAAGGCCGTGTCGAACGCATCTTCAAACCTGTGCGACACCTGCCCCGCACCCCATGCAGCAGCCGACGTCAGGTCCTGAAGGCCCTGCGGGGCCACGGACGACAGGCTTTGCTCAAGCCAGGGAACAAATCCGACCGGAGCCTGCGTGCCCGGATAGCCGACCCTTCTGGTGATCTGGCGGGAGATGGCCTCGAATTCCCCTCTCAGCCGTTTGAGCTCGCGCTCGACGTCGATCCGGGCCTTGCGTCGATTCCACATGGTTTTGTCCTCTTCTGCTGTCGGTTACCGGACCGCGGTCAGAACCATTTCGGACACGCCGGCCGCGAGGTTGAGCCCGCCTTGCGTCTGCAGCGACAGAGGCTGCAACGAGAACGAACGCTCCGAGCCGGCCACCAAAAGGTTGGCGCCGGCCCCCACGCCCACAGTTCCCTCGGCGGTCACGCCGACATAGGTCCCGGCCAGCGCCCCCGGACCGGGGCGTCCGACTGTCGAGATCACGGCCCAGACCATGCGCGCGCCGGTGACGACGCCGATGTCGAGGCCGAAGCGGTTGACCGTGCCGGAATATCGCTCCACGCGGCCGCTGGCCGGCTGGAGCTGGCAGGTCATCGTCTGCGAAGATGTGACGATCAGGCCAACCCCACCGGACAGCCCGCAGGAGAGCGTGCCGATCTGGGAGCCTGAAGCCTGGGCGCTTGCCGCACTGAGCGAAAGCGCGAGAGCGGCAGTGCCGGCGGATCTGAGAAATGGGGACATGATGGTTTCTTTGGCTGTTGGGCTTCAGGTCCAACCCAAGGGAAGCCCACGGGTTTCATCAAGAGTTGGAATGTTCCGGGGGCATCCGTGCGCGGCGGAACCAATGTCCGGGTCTGACGTTTTCCTGCAACACGCTGCAAGGAGACTGGTCGATGACGGACGGTTACATGAATTTCATCATCTATCTGTGGATGGTCGGGGCGCCCATGCTGGGCCTGCTGATCGGATACGCCAGAACACCAAATGGCCGCAGTGGTCCCTACACCGTCATCTGACACAGCGGTGTCGCGTTACACTCCCATCGGCCTGGCCGGCTGCGCTGCCAGCGGGACGCCGGTTCAGTTGACGACCGCGGGCGGGCCGATCCGGTCCGCCACCACCGCGCCGCGGCGGCCGATAGGCTTCGGATCGCCCATCGTGGTGTCCTGCGCGGTTTGATGCTCGAGTTCGGAATTGAGTTCGGCGCCCAGCAGGATCACGGTCGCGGACAGCCAGAGCCAGGTCATGAACACGATCACGGTTGAGAGCGAGCCGTAGGTTGCCGTGTAGTTGCCGAGTGTCGAAACGTACCATGAGAAGGCCGCGGATGTGCCGGCCCAGAGCAGGGCCGCGACCATCGCCCCCGGCAGCATCCATGGCCAGCGGGCCGGACGACGGCTCGGTCCAATCCAGTACAGGGCGGAAATGCCCGCGACGGCGATCATGAAGAAGGCCGGCCAGCGCAGCACCGCAAGCACCCATTCAACCTTGTCGCCGAAAGGAATAGTCTTGAGCGCGGCAGGAACGACGGCAATGACGAACAGGGCAATGATCAGAAGGCCGATCGCGCCGAGCGTCGTCAGCAGCGACGTCGCGTTGAAGCGCAGGAAGGAGCGCTTCTCAGCCTCGCCATAGATCACGTTGAGGCTGTCAAACAGGCCCTTGATCGCAGCGTTCGCGCTCCATCCGGCGATGGCGAGGCTTAGCAGCAGGTTGAACGACAAGGTGGCCGGCGCCTGGATGGTCAGGCGCCGCGCCTGATCCTCGACGATCTGGCGCCCGCCTTCCGGCAGGTACGCCGCAACCGCGCCGATCTGTCCGAAAACCTGCGCCGGCTCCGTAAACAGCCCGTAGATCGAGACCACAACCGACAGGCCCGGCACGAGGGCCAGGAGTGTGAAGAAGGCGACCGAGCCTGCCACCGACGTCACTCGGTCGTTATTGGCCTCGCGCCAGGTCCGGAGCAGAACATCCTTCCAGCCGAGCCAGGTCATCTGCATTGGGTTGGCAGCGAAGCGCCCGCGCCTTTTCGCTTCATGCCCGGCCTTCATGCGGCTGCCGGCCTGCTGCAGGCCCGCGCCGAGCGCCAGACCTGCTGCCGCCAGCACCATGAGGCGGCCGAAGTGCCGAAATCTGCTGACCATACCTCAGTACCCTTTGTCCGCCCGATGAAGACCACAGGCGTCGAACGCGCATGGGCGCGTCTGGTTCCAGCCGCATCGCGCGGAACAAGTGAACCGACATGGCGTTTTCAGACCGAGACAACGCCCCGTTGGCGTCTGCATATCCACAGCGCCGTGCAGCTCGACGCGACGAGCGGCGCCAACACACACAAGGACCCTGCGATGAAGATCAAAACCTTGAACGACCTGTTCGTGCACACGCTGAAAGACATTCACTATGCCGAGAACAAGATCCTGAAAGCCCTTCCGAAAATGGCCGATGCCGCCGATGCCGCCGATCTGAAGCAGGCGCTTGGCGAACAGCACATCGAGACCGAAGGACAGATCGAACGCCTGATAGAGGTCCCCGCGATCCTGAAGATGAAGCCAGGCTCCGAGGAGTGCGACGCCATCAACGGCATCATCAGGGAAGCCGACGGCATGTTCGAGGACACCGATGGCACCGAGATGCGCGACAACGCTGTGATTGCCTCAGGCCAGGCCGTGGAGCACGACGAAATGGTCCGCTATCGCTCGCTCGTGATGTGGGCCGGAGCGCTCGGCCTCGAGGAAGCGGGCAAGCTTCTGCAGCAGAGCCTGGAGGAAGAGCAGCGCGCGGACGAAAAGCTGATGAAGTTCGCCGCCTACGCGCAGAGCCCATCGAACGAGAATGCGCAGGACGCGCCGGCCAGGGGCAAAGCCGCGGCCAAGGCCAGCCAGCCGGCGATATGACCCGTTGATTACGTGATTGGTTCAGGGGAACGCGCCCGTGATCCGGGCGCGTTCCCCTGAACAGGGACTTTCCGGCGCTCGCCGGGTCAACCACGAGGACAATCATGATCCCACTTGCCGTCAGGGATGCCTGGATCCGTGCCAGCAGGATCGAGGACGAGGATGACCATCCCGAAACCCTCGTCGATCAGCAGGCGCATGACCGCATCGTGCGATACGCGCTGGTCGGCATTTGCCTGATCCTGCTGCTGATGGCGCTGTCGCTGGCGAAATCCATTGCGGTTCCGCTGACAGCGGGCCTGATTTTCGGGTTGGTTCTTGGGCCGCTGGTCGACTGGCTGATCCGGCTCGGCGTGCCGCAATCGGCGGCTGCGGGCCTGGTTGTCTCTGTCGGCGTCATGATCATGGTGGTCATCATCGGCATCTTCGCCGCCCCGTTCGCCATCTGGAGCGATCAGTTGCCGCGCATTCTGGGCGCCTTGCGCATGCGGTTCTCGGATCTTGTCGCGGTGGCGCAACGCGTTGAAGGCGTCGCCAAGGACCTCACGGTTGCGCCCGCGGGGCCGACGGTCTCTGTCGACAGCGGCAGTTCGTGGCTCAGCCTGGCGATGACCTCGTCCGCGGCGGCGGGCGGCGTGCTGATCTTCGTCGCAACCATCTATTTCTATCTGGCCACGCGGCGGCACATCAAGGCCCGCGCGCTGACCCTGTGCTTCGGCTCGTCCGCCCGGCGGTCGGCAGGGCAGTTTCTGGCCGACGTCGAAAGCAAGCTGGCCGCCTACTTTGCCGTCGTGACGGCGATCAACCTCGGCATGGGATTGATCGCGACACTGATTGCCTGGCGGGCGGGTCTGCCGTTTCCACCCTTCTGGGGGCTGCTGGCCTTCATCCTCAACTACATCGCCTTCGTCGGCCCGGTGATCATGACGGGGCTTCTGCTGGGCGCCATCCTCATCGACAATGCCGGCACCTGGTGGTCAGTCTGGCCCGCCATCGCGTATTTCGTGGTTCACCTCATCGAAGGCAACGTGGTCACGCCGGTTCTGGTGGGGCGGCGTCTGACCCTCAGCCCCTTCCTTGTCTTCGTCTCGTTCGTGTTCTGGCTCTGGCTCTGGGGTCCTGTCGGCGCGATCCTGTCCGTACCGCTGCTGCTGCTTGTCGCACTCAGCTTCGAGGCGGCCGGCGCCTACCGAAAGCTGGAGGCAGGGGAGGCGGTCGTCGCGCCGGAACAGCCTTTCAGCGCCGACGCGATCGCCGCCAGGATTGCTTCACCCTGACGCTCGCCGGCGCAAAACCGCCATCGAGCGGGAACAAAGCCGCCGCCGCCGCCGTTACCCTTGCAGACCGTCCGCATCGGATGTGGGCGTTCCCGTCACACCTGTCATGGAGATCATCATGTCCAATACCGACACACGAAGCGGTCGCGCAAAGATCGCATCTGCCGCCGACAGCTTCACAACCGACGTCGCGCGCGGCGCCAAGACCATGGAGCGCGACGCATCCGACATGGTGGACACGGTCAAGCGCAACGCAGGCGAACTGGCTGAAACCGTCTCGACCAAACTCAAGACCGTTGGCGTCGATACCGATATCATGGCCCACGCCGCAAGAGACCAGGCCTCTGAACTGCAGCGCATGATCGGTCAGGAGTTGCAGACCCATCCGATGCGGGCGCTGGGCATCGCAGCTGCGGTGGGAGTGTTTGTCGGCCTGATGACGGCACGGTGACGCCATGTTCAAGGGGCTATCACTGCTCGCCGCGTCCGAGTTCGGAGGCTCGGTCGCGCGTAACCTACGCGCGATGCCATACTTCGCGCTAGCAGCGCTGATCTTCCTGTTCGGGTTCGGCTTCCTGCTTGACGTGGTCCACACGGGGTTGTCCCTGAAACTGGGCTCGATGGCGGCGAGTGGCATCCTTGCAGCCGGCTTGCTCACGGCGGCAGGTGTTGCCCTGCTTGTCGGCCACGCCATCCGGCACAGGGGCTCCGCGGCGCCCGGCGCGCTGACGACGTCGGCGCTGCTGGCGGCCCCGTTCGCCGCGCGCTTTCTGGGAAGCCGATTGCGGCTCGGCACTGTGGCCCTCGCGGGGGTCGTCGCGCTCGGGGCCGTTCTGGGACGATCCCTGGGGCGGTCGTGAAGCGGACAGACAACAGAGGCCCCGGCATCAACCGGGGCCTTTTTTCGATACTTCCATTCAGGTGACCGCGTATGTCTTTTGACAGTCCTTGGCCAAGGCACTGTGTCTAAAGGGAGACGATGGAGGCGCAGCAGCCTGGATGGTCGGGCCCGCCCGGCGAAGGTTGAAAATGTCCCCCATGACACCCACAGTCTCCGACGTCGCGCCGGCGCAGCCGCTGCCGGGAGGCGCTCCGGCGCATGTCGGCGATCAAGCCGCGCGCGCTTCCTCGACGATCGGCGTTCGCTGGCTTCTGATAGGCGCCGTGATGCTGTGGTGATCCACGCCTGGAGCTTCACGGCCTGTGTCTCCTGGCAAAATGCCGTCACCGAACGCCAGGTCATCGAAGCTGCGGGACGGACGATGGTCCGCACGGTGGGAAGTGCCGTCGATTTCCGTTTGACCTCAATCGAGGCGTCGATGTCGACGCTGGCCTTGTCCCCTCTCTCCGCAATGGCGATCTCGCGGCCTTCTATGATGACGCGCTGGCGCTCGCCAAAACCCAGCGCGTAGTCGTGGCGTTGGCCTCGCCGTCAGGCCAGCAACTCCTCAACACCAACGCCCCGTTCGGCCAGATCCTGCCGCCAGCCGCACCGGAATCGCGGTTTGCGGAAGCCGCCGCCAGTGGTGCAACCAGGTTCTCGAATGTCGTCTTCGGGAACGTCACCAAGCGTTGGCTGGTGACCGTCACAATGCCGATCGTGCGCGAAAACCGCGTCGATCATGTCCTGATCGTCGGCCTCGATTCGGTTTTGCATTTGGGCGAGGTGCTGGCCGGCTTCGAGATGCCGCGTACCTGGACCATCGCGATCCTCGATGAAGCCCATGTGATTGCGGCCCGACGCCCGCTTGATGAGCGGTTTATCGGCCAGACGGTGCATCCAGCGGTCGTCCACATCATGACCCATGCGTCCGAAGCGGCAGGCCCGGCCCATACCATCATCGGCGAAGCGGTGCAGGTCTACTACGGCCGACTGAAGCGTGCACCCTGGACTGTGCTCGTCGGCGTTCCCGAAGCGGATGTCTTAGGCACTGTTCGGTCCGCGGTCAGTCCGGACATCTCGGCGGGCCTTCTGGTGCTGCTGGCGAGTCTGCTGACGGCGTGGGCCCTGGGCAGACGGTCCACGGACCAGCTCGTTTCGATCGCGACCTACGCCTCTGCCTTCCGGGTCGGCCGTGAGGCGGCCCGCTCGGCGCCAAGCCGGATCACCGAGCTGGCGGAGCTGACGGCCACGCTCGAGGCCGCAGCCGATGAACGCAGCCGCCACGAACAACGCTTGAGAAGTCTGCTCGACGACAAGGATCTGCTGATGCAGGAGGTCCATCATCGTGTGAAAAACAGCCTCCAGCTCGTGCGCGGCGTCCTGTCCCTGCAGTCGCGGAACACCGAGCACCCTGGGTCGAAGGCAGCCCTGCTCGCGGCCGCCAGCCGCATCATGACGGTCGCCGATATCCACCAGCATCTCTATCAAGGCTGATCCTTACGGATGCGGGCCGCTGCCTCGTTGTTTGCGCGGGCTATGCGATCTGGCCGTCGGAAAAGGTCACGACCCTTGGTGTGACCCTCACAGAACTCATCACCCATGCGATCAAGTATGGGGAGGGCGACGTCATGGTCAGCTTGTCCGTCGGCGACGATGGTGCGGGAGAACTTGTCGTCGAGGATGAAGGGCCGGGATTTCCGGATGGCTTCACGCTCGGCCAGGGCGCCGGACTGGGTTCAAAGCCGGTGACGAGCCTTCTGAGACCAGAAGACGGGTCCATCGCCATCGACCGTTCGGTTGGCTTCGGCCGGGTGGTTCTGACCGTCACGCCAAACTGGCGCAAGCCGGAACCGACCTGAACGGCAAGGTCAAGACAACCGGATCCGTTCCAGAAAATCGAGGACGTCCCGGTCGGTATCGGCGCGCTCGCGGGCCTGCAGCACAAGGTGCGGCCGGTCCCCGTAGACCTTGAGGTTTGCCGCCGCGCCGAGTTGCGCCATCAGGGCATCGATGGACTGCCGGACAATCACGGCGTCATTCGCGCCATGTCGGACATCTGCGACCTCGCCCGAGGCAAGCGTACCGAGCGCGAGCCGAACACGCTCGACGCCGTCGAAATCAGGCCATTCCAGAAAGGCTTGGCCGGAATATCCTCGCGGACGCCCGGGCCGGACAAGATCAACCCATCCATGGCGATCAGCGCGCGTGCCGCAGCACTCAGCGCAGCCGAGGCGCCGAAGCTCTCGGCGATCACGACGACCGGGCGGGGCGGAGCCGGGGCGCGCGCGAAGCGCACGACATGGGCCAGGTGTTCGCGATAGGTGTCGTCCGAAGCATAGGAACCGCGCGCCGGGGTCGCGCCGAAACCGGGTTGGTCATAGCCGATGACCGTATGGCCGCGGCCCGTCAGATGTTCGGCGGTCTCGGCGAAGGCCATGCGGTCGTCGCCGAACGAGTGTACGCCGACCACGACCGCGCCGCCGGAGCTGCCCCCCCGTTCCACCGTGATAAAGGAATGCCCTGCCTCGGCCCCGCGCGGAGGCGCGCGGACACCATCGTCTTCGGTCTGGAAGCGGGAGCACTCGCATCCGGCATCGTCATTTCCTTTGCCAGGGCCAGGCCGGGCTCGAGCAGGCTTCCCACGACAAGCGCGGACCCCACCGCCAGCAGATGCCGGCGGTGGGGCGTTGCATGGTCATGCTGAGGAGGGGGCGTCAGCACGACACACGAACAGGATTGCCGAAGTCGTCATAGTCGCGGCACCAGCGGCGGCCATAACGGCGGCCGGGTGTGGTGGCGTTGCCGATAATGGCCCCGCCGACCCCGCCGATGGCTGCGCCGGCCAGCGCGCCGCCCGCCGTTCCGGTCGCGAGCCCGCCGACAAGCGCGCCGCCGCCCGCGCCGATGAGGCCGCCGCCGAGTGTGCGTTCTTCTCGCGTGTTGCAGGCGGCGAGACTGCCGGCCACCAGAACGCATGCGATCAATTTCTTCACGGTCTTCTCCTCATGTGTTGCGGGCGCCGTCTGGCAACCCGGGGGCTTTGTCTCAGCTGCGCTTGGCGGCGGCCTTCGCCTTGTATTCGGGCGCGGACTGCAGGGCGGTCTTGGACAGGTCGACCACGAGGCGCGGACTGCCGTTGGCCTCGCGCGTCATGTCGAAGGCGCGGAAAGCGACGGCGACCTTTCGCTCGCCCATGCCGAGAAATCCGCCAACGCCGACGACGGCGGCTGCGACGCGGCCGGAGCCGTCGAGGATCATGTCGTCAACTTCGCCGATCCGTTCGCCGGAGCGATTGTAGACGGCGAGACCCATGGCCTCGGAGGCGCGCCAGTTGGTCGGGGTCGTCACGTCCGCGAAGAACATCTCGGTGCCCGAGAGCAGCGTGCTTGGCATTGGCGCGACGGACGGGGCCGGCGTGGTGACCTGAGCCAGCGCCGGAGCGGTGATGGCGGCGGCGGTGACGGCGGCGAGAACGAGGGAGCGGATGGTCATGAAGGGCATCTCCGGAATGTGAGGGCTTCGCCCGGAAGGACCGGTCGGCATCGTGCTGACCGGGCGTGTCCGGGCGTTGGACTGCCACACCAACCGGTGAGGTCGGCTTTTGTTCCGTCGCTGCGGCTGATTGCGGCTGGATCGCGCCGGGAACTTCCGGGGCGCGATGGCGTTTGACACCCTGCGCCGCCGGGCCGGGATGACGAGCATTCTGAACCCGAGGGCTGTGCCGCCACTCATGCCCGGATTGGCCCATGCACATCAGGTACGGCTATCGAATTGATCTTCTCTGCACTGATCCGACACCCGTCATCATGATGCTGGATGTTCACCCGGAACGTCGTGCCGACTTGACGATGCCGGATGAGCCGCGCGTGACCGCCTATCTGACGGGTGTCGAGCAGATCGACGTCACGCGATATCTCGACAAGTTCGGGAACGTTTGCCGAAGGGTCGTCGCCCCGCCGGGCGGCATCACGATCGAGGCCGACGGGATCATCCCCATCCACGACGGTGGCTTCCCCGATCCGATCGACACTCTGGAGGGCGCTCATTCTCCCGAGCAGTTGCCCGACGACACGCTGATGTACCTGCTTGGCAGCCGCTACTGTGAGACGGACCAACTGTCGCAGGTAGCCTGGAACCTGTTCGGCGCGATCCCCGGCGGCTGGAACAAGGTCCAGGCGGTTTGCGACTACGTGCACCGGCACATCCGCTTCAATAACCAGCAGGCGCGCGCCACCCGCACGGCCTTGCAGGCCTATGAAGAGCGCGTCGGCGTGTGCCGCGACTACGTTCATCTGGCGCTGACCTTCTGTCGCTGCCTCAACATCCCCGCGCGCTATTGCACCGTATACCTCGGCGACATTGGCGTGCCCGCGAGCGACGCGCCCGGCGACTTCAGCGGCTGGTTCGAAGCCTATCTCGGCCATCGCTGGTGGACGTTCGACGCGCGCCACAACATGCCCAGGATCGGGCGTATCCTGATAGGGCGCGGACGTGACGCCACCGATGTGCGGGTTCTGAACTCGTTCGGCCCGCACGGCCTCGGCCGTTTCGAGATCGTGACCGAGGAGGTCACAGGCGACCGCTACCCGATGACATCGCAACACAGGCGCGATCACTGGGCTCTGAACGCCTCACTCCACGGAGATCAGGATGTTGCGTGACGGGGCGAGCACGGCAACTTGACCGGCAGGGGCGTCTGCGGGCGAAGATCATGGCTGCGGTCAGAGGATCGGCCGTGGCCGCCAGTATCGTAGTCGTTGGCCCAGCGCTCCGTCAGCCGCGGATTGAGCAGGAACAGACGCCCGCCGGTCAGCCTGAACAGCCCGAGCACGCGCAGATGCGACCAGGTCTTGATGGTATGGACGAGCGACAATCCGAGCGTGTCCGCCAGATGTTGGCGCGTCAGCGGGAACGTGAATCCGCCGTCGCTGACCATGTCGAGATGGTCGCAACGCCGGTCAAGGCTCAGCACCAGCGCCGCCATGCGCTCCCGGGCGGTGCGCTGGCCAACCGAGGTCAGGGCTTCGTCGACGCGGTTCTCCTCGCGCGCGCCGAACCACGACAGTTCGAAGGCCAGTTGCGGCATCCGCTCGAACAGGCTCCAGATCCGCCGTCGCGAGAACACGCACAGCTCGACATCCGTCAGCGCCTCGATGCTGTGGTCTGAGGCGTCGAGCAACGACGCCTGCGATCCGAGTATGTCACCTGGCAGCAGGAAGTTCAGGATCTGGCGGCGGCCGTCCGGCAAGGTCTTGTGACGGTAGGCCCAGCCGCTGAACAGGGTGAACAGCTCCGGGTCGATCTGTCCCTGGTGCACGATCTCGGCCCCGCCGCCGACGCGTCTGTGCTGCACCTCCATGCTCTGGATAAAGGCGATCTCTTCGTCGCTCTTCGGCTTGAAAGCCGTGCGCTGCCGCAACGGACATTCGAGGCAAGGCACGTTCACGGCTGATCGGTCGGGCAAGGTGGTCACGGTACAAACCGCCAGTGCAGGATGTCGCCGTCCCCGGTCGGGAGCACCATCGCGCCGATCTGCAGCGCGAGGCCGGCCATGATCTTCGGCGGCGGCAGGTTCGGGCCAAGGACTCCGTCGGTTGCGACGGCGATCGCGATGTAGCCGGCGGCGTCGCTTGTGATCGCCACCCGCACCGTCTGCGCGTTCTGGGCGGCCAGGCCAGCGGCGACCGCCTCGACGAGCGCAAGGCCGATCGGGATCGTGCGATCGACGATCAGCCCCGCATCAGCGTTGATCTGGATGTCGACCCACTGGTTCTGCCGCTTCAGCGCCGTCGCCAGATTGTCCAGGATCTCGCGCGCAAAGGCGCCGAGCGGAACCGGCCGCATCGTGCCTTCGAGCAGGGCCAGGCGGTAGGCGGTCGACAGCACCTGCACCTTCGCTTCGGTCTCGATCAGGTGTCGGTCGCTGCTGCGCTTGTTGAGCCGCCGCGACAGGGCCAGATAGCTCTGGATGACCTGCAGGCTGTTCTTCACACGGTGATGCAGCTCCCGCATCAGATACTGGTTGGCTTCGAACGAGGCCCTGAGGGCCCGTTCGCGGCTGTCGGCATCAGAGACCATGTCGTTAAATGAGGCGGCCAGGAGCTTCACATCGCTCGGCATGGCCTCCGCGATGGCGACCTGCTCGATCCGTCCATCCCGGCGCGCGCGCGCGGCCTGGGCGATGACCTTCAGCCAGCGCAGCACATTGCCCTCGATGGCCCAGACATAGGCGGCGAACAGGACGCACAGCATCAGCAGCGGCGTGAAGCACAGCACCAGAAACTGGTAGAAGGCCGCGTCGGCCGCCGAATTGTCGAACCGCGCCAGAACATACAGATCGGGGCCAGCGACGATCTGGCTCACATAGACATAGGACCGGCCTGATGCGTTTGGCAGCCGGGATCGCGTGATCTTGCCGCTGAGCGGCTCGTTGATTGGCAGCCAGCTCGTGTCTGCCTCGGCGATTCCCCGTGCCACAATGACATCGGCGCCGCGGTTGACGAGCGCCACGATGCCGCCGCTCTCGAATGTTCCGACGTCAAAGGTGATGTCGAGCAAGGAAGGATCGACCAGCATCAGGGCGTCGCTGCCAAACGCAGGTCCCTGCGGTGCCCGCACATAGACGAGCAGATGCTTGTGCCCGCCCACGCTAACAACGTCGTATCGGGCTTGCCCCATTTCCGTGCCGCCCCAAAGGCTCACGCTCTCCTTTGTCGATTGTTCGATCAGCAGCGCCGAAAGGACGCCGGGCGTGAGGGAGGGGGCATTGCTCGCGCCACAGATCGGCCCATTGGCGGTTCGCACCATGATCGCCTGCAGTCCGATGGTGCCAGCCCGCACGCTCTCCGCCCGGCGCGCGCAGGTCACCGAGTCCTCGCCGTCCATCTGCAGGGCAGCGCTCGTCGCGACCAGCGTCCTGAGGATGCCCCGGAACCAGACCCGCACACGGACCGCATAGTTGGAGCCCACCTCGACTTGCGAGATTTCGATGCTGCGGCTGACCGTCCGATAGGTCGTTGTCGCCAGGATGATGCTGATCAGCGCAATTGGCACGAGGATTAGCGTGATCACCGCCAGCAAGCGCCCACGGACGCTTTCAAAGCGCGAGAAAACCATATTCAGCTACCGGCTGGAGCGTTCCGTGTTGACATGAAGCCCAGTTCAACGCGGAACAACGATCAGTGACAACAGTCGCGGAGCGCGACGGACGGCAGGCCATCCGCGTGCTTGGGGTAACGCTACGGATTGCTGGCCTGGACGACGGCGAACGAGGCCCGGTCAGGCCCCAGATCGGACGGCCCCTTGATGTCGAGAAGCTCGGCGAGCCGGTTGCGGGCGCGGTTGACGCGGCTCTTGATGGTGCCGACCGCGACATTGCAGATTTCAGCCGCCTCCTCATAGGACAGGCCCGTCGCCCCGACCATGATCAGCACCTCGCGCTGCTCCTCGGGCAGTTTCGCAAGCGCGACGCGGAAATCCGCCAGATCGATGGCGCTCTCCTGATTGCCCTGCACGGCCACTTTCGAGGAGTAGAGTCCGTCCGTGTCCTGCACCTCGCGCCCCCTGCGCCGGTACATCGAGTAATAGGTGTTGCGCAGGATGGTGAACAACCAGGCCCTCAGGTTCGTGCCTTCGGTGAACTTCTCCGCATGGCTCCAAGCCTTTAGCAGCGTGTCCTGCACCAGATCATCAGCAGTCTGCATGGACCCAGACAGCGAGGCGGCAAAGGCCCGCAGGTTTGGGATCTCCTTGACCAGATTATTCCTGAAGGAGGGCGACGGAGTGCTACTCATCACGCGTCTCCTTGGCTTCAAGTTCGGCCAGCAGCATGATGAAGCGGTCCGGGATAGGCGCTGCCACCAGGTCGTCGTAGTACGATTTCAGGGCGCTCCCCAGCAGGTTCTTGGTCCACTCATGCATCGGCGAGACCGCCGGACCGAGATCATTCGCTGGCTGCATCATCGGGGGGATTGAGGAATTGTCTTGCTGCATTGACATAACCGCGCTTTCGACCAGCCGTCTGAAGGGCTCGCATGCTGCGCCTCGACCAACGCGCATTCGAACCAGAAACGCGTCCAGCCCGCATTGGTTCCGGCTTCCGGAAAAAATAAACTTCTTGTCAAAGCCGGTTGATCGGCAATGCTTGCGGCAACCAGAACATAGGATGTTCCATGTCGATTGCACGCGAAATTTCATCGTATTTACCGTATCTTAGACGTTTTTCTCGCGCCTTGAACGGCTCGCAGGCGGGTGGTGATGCTTACGTGCTTGCGACACTCGAGGCGTTGATCGCTGATACGGCGGTGTTCGACCGGAGTTTGCCGCCGCGCATCGCCATCTATCGCCTCTTCCTGTCAATGTGGACGTCGACGAACCCGGAGCAATCGTTTCGCGGTTCTGCCCGCGAGATGTCGGCCGTCGACGCCAATCTCGATGCACTGACGCCGTTGTCGCGTCAGGCCTTTCTGCTCAACACCGTCGAAGGGTTCAGCCTCGATGATGTGGCCCTCATCCTGAACCGGCCCGTCAGCGAGGCCTCGGCTCTGGTCGAACAGGCCGGGCGCGAAATCGCCGAGCAGGTTGCGACCAGCGTGCTGATCATCGAGGACGAGCCGATCATCGCGCTCGACATCGAGTCGATGGTTCAGGAGCTTGGACACGATGTGATCGGAATCGCACGCACCCACAAGGAGGCAGTGGCCACGGTGATGGCGCGCCGCCCGGGCCTCGTACTGGCGGACATTCAGCTTGCCGACGGCAGTTCCGGTCTTGAGGCGGTCAACGAGATCCTGCAATCCATCAATGTGCCGGTGATTTTCATCACCGCCTATCCGGAACGCCTGCTGACCGGCGACAAGCCCGAACCGGCCTTCCTGATCACCAAACCGTTCCAGCCGGAAGCGGTCAAGGCCGCCATCAGCCAGGCCCTGTTCTTCGACCGGCGCGCCGGCCGCAAGGTGGCGTGACCGGTCTGGCATAAGCCATGTGTTCACAGAAAAAGACCTGGCGGAAAGATCCGCCGGGCCATTTTCGTGATTGCATGATGGCCACCGGCTGGCGCCCGCTCACCAGCCGAAAAAGTACATCAGCCCAAGAATGGGCAAGGGCACGACCAGCAGCAGAAGTCCGATCCAGCGCATGGGCTTCTCCGTTGGGTAAGGATGTCAGATGCCGCGGCCGCGATAGCCCATGACTGCGGAGATCAAGAAGGCAATGAGGGCGACGACAAAGACGATCTGGGCTGCGGACATGGCAGTTCCTGCCACTCCGCCAAACCCGAGGGCGGCCGCAATCAGCGCGACGAGAAGAAATGTGATGGCCCAGCCAAACATGGCGTTGATCCTTTCGCAGATGGTGACGGCCTGACAACGCAGGCCGGCCGCGTTGGTTCCCGCGATCCTCGGAGTGCTGTCGCCCGGCTGCTACTGTGCGGAACCTGTCGGCGCCTGTGGCGTTTATGCTCCGTCAAACCGCGGAGGATTCCATGTTCAACCTGCTCGTCGTTTCCAGCCTGATCGCTGCAATCTGCATCATGGTCCTGTCGGGCCTGCTCGTCGGTCCGGCCACCATTGTCATGGAGTTCGCTTCAGTCGTATTCGCGACCAGTGTTGCCATCTCCACCCTCGCCATTGCCGCCATCGATGGCTGAGGTGCTCGCCAAAACAGACCGGTCCCGTGTCTGTGAAGCCAGACGACCGTTCCCGCCAACCCGAAACCCTTGCCGCTTTCTCGGCCGCCGCCTGAAGCGGTGGCAGGATCTCGACGAATGGCAGCTTCTGGGCCTGCCGCTCGCCCGTCTCGGATCGGTGGGCGATTAGACAGCCCCGCGCGCGGGCAGGGGTGCACCTTTGCTCCCCTCGAACGAATGCGACCCGTCGAGCGCCAGGAGGCGTGCCGCGTTCAGGATGAAGCCGATCTCCGATCCGACATGGATGAAGGCGGCGAACAGCGGGTTGAGATAGCCCATCGACGCCAGCCCGATGCCGATGATGTCGACAATGATCGTTCCGGCGAAATTCTGCCAGATGATCGCGCGCGTCTTGCGGGCGATCCGCAGCGTCTCGACCAGCTTGAACAGGTCGTTGCCGATCAGGACGATGTCGGCGCTGTCCTGCGCGATGTCCGTGCCGGAGCCCATCGCGATGCCGAGGCTGGCGGCCGTCAGCGCCGGGGCATCATTGACGCCGTCGCCGACCATCGCGACGATGCGACGTTCGGAAACCAGTGTCTCCACCCGGAGCAGCTTGTCCTGCGGCAGCATGTTGGCGACGACCTCGGTGATGCCCAGCTCGCGCCCCACATGGTCCGCCACGGCCTTGGTGTCGCCAGTCAGCAGCAGTGTGCGCAGACCCATTCCATGCATCGCGGCGATGGCGTCACGCGCCTCGGCCCGCATCGGATCGGCGACGATGATCTCACCGATGAAGCGCCCGTCCACCGCGACCACGATGTCCGAGCCGAGATGACCGCTGTCACGCACCGGCGCTGCGATGCCGGCCTCCGCTAGCAGCTTGCGGTTGCCCACCAGGACGGTGCGCCCTTCGACCTCGGTTGTGATCCCGCGCGCCACCGTGTAGGTGAACGAGGCCGGCTCGGAAATAGTCTGACCGAGCCGTTCGGCTTCCACCACGACAGCCCGCGCCAGCGGGTGTTCGGAATGCAACTCTGCCGAAGCCGCGAGCCGGATGAGTTCGGCCGGCTCCACGCCCTCTGTGGGTTGCGCGAGCGTTACCACCGGCTCGCCCATGGTCAGGGTTCCGGTCTTGTCGAGGACGATGGTGTCGACGCGGCCCAGCGTTTCGAGATGGATACCGCCCTTGATGATCGAGCCGAGCTTGGCCGCGCGGCCGATGCCGCTAAGAATGGCCAGCGGTGTCCCCGCCGCGATGCCGCAGGCGCCGGCCACGATGATGACCGAAATCGTGTCGCGGATGTTCTGCGTCAGGAGCCAGGTGATGACCGCCGCTGCGAACGAAGCGTAGACCAGGTAGCCAGCCATGCGGTCAGCCAGCTTCTGCACCGGCGCGCGCGTCTGCTCGGCGGCCTCGACTGCTTCGATAACACGCCCGTAGCTGGTGTCGCGCCCGACGGTCTCGACGCGGATTTCGAGCAGTCCCAGCTGGTTGATCGAGCCGGCGAAGACCTGCGCCCCGAGGCCCTTCTCCGCCGGCATGGACTCGCCGGTGATCCGCGACTGGTCGACATAGGAGTGGCCTGCCGCGACGACACCATCCACCGGGACTTTCTCGCCGGGGCTGACGAGCACGATGTCCCCGGGCTGCACCTGCTCCAGCGGCAGAGTGACCGTGCCGCCGTTGCGGCGGACATGGGCCTCCTTCGGAATGAAGTCCACCAGTTGGCGGATGGCGAGCCTGCCGCGCGCGACCGTCATGTGCTCGAGTTCTTCGGCGATCAGCACGAACAGGGTGACGACCAGCGCGGTGAACATCTCGGCGATCGACGCCGCCGCGACGATCGCAATGGTCATCGACAGCTCCATCGTCATGCGCCGCGCCAGGAGGTTCTGGATGGCCTCGCTGAAGATCGGCCACGCCACGAAGATTAGCGCGGCGAGCCCGATGACGCTGATGGAGGGGACGGGCTCATAGACCCGGAACCAGACGGCCGCCGCCGCAAGGATCGCGACGACGATGCGGATGACCGCAAGCGTTTCGAACGGGCGCTTCTGGCCGGCAGGTTCGGTCCGCGCTGACTCCGGCTCGCGATGCGGAACGGGATGCTCCAGGGGTTGGGCAGTTGTGCTGGTCATTGAGCTTCCGTCATGGCTTCGGTGAAAACTGGCTGGAGCGGGTCCAGGCAGGGCGGACCACAACGCATTGAAGCCATGGCTAAGCGCCGGGCCTCAAGCGCTGCGCGAGCGCCAAAGGCAGGATGCGGACAAGCGTGTCGTCACGAAGCAGGTGATGATGCACCAGGGCGGCGGCGGCATGAAGGCCGGCTAGCACGATCATCAGGTGCGCGCCAACCGCATGCAGGTCCTCCAGGGGCTCGACGAGGCGTTTGTCAGCGTTGATCGGCGAGGGCAGCACACATAATCCGAACACGCTGACGCCGCGCCCCTCGGCCCAGACGCTGAACAGGCCGATGAGGGGAAGCGCGATCAGAGCAAAGTATAGGGCGAGTTGCATCGCTTGTGAAGCCAGCAGTGCCCAGCGCTGACCCGCAAGGGACGGGACCGAGACGCGCAGGCCTCTCCATCCGAGGCGCAGGGCTGTCAACACAAAAACGCTCAGTCCAAGCGACAAGTGCAGGGCAAGAGTTGCGGTTCGCAATTGGCCTGTCGGCACAAGCTCGCGCCCAAGACCGATGGCGTAGGTCGCCAGCACGGCAACCGCGACAAGCCAGTGCAGGTCAATGCTGAAGGGGTCGTACCGTGGTATGGGCGTCATCTGAATATCCCATGCGGGCTTGCCCGACTGCTGCCGATGGCCAGCATGGCCTGCTTGCGGGCAGCGACGGGTGATATCGTTCGAAACCTGGATCGTGCCCGGCCTCAACGCCGCCTCAGGCTGGCCAGATAGGCGATGATGTCGTCGAGTTCCGCCGGGCTGAACTGGTAACGGGGCATCTGCCCATGAGGCGTCTGCAGGAACACACGCATCGACAGTTCGGTGAAGGACGGCATGTTCGCGACGGCTCCGAAGTCGGGCGGCGTGCGGTTCGGATCTGTGTCCTGCGCTGTGACCCGGTGACATTGCACGCAGAGCGTCGAGGCGACGATCCGGCCCGCCGCCGGATCTCCTGTGTTTTGCGCCAGAGTCGTGGTTGGAATGATCGGGGCCATGCCGGCGGCGACAAGCAAAGCGCGGAGCAGGGCGGTCATATGCGATGTCCTCTTCGTGGCGACGCGTGAGGCCATCATGGCCGCCATTTGCGCGAGATCCGCCGCAGATAGGCCACGAGCCCGTCGGTTTCGTGTTCGAGCAGGTTGAACTCCGGCATGCCCGGGTGACGAATGACGGTTCCGTCGATCAGTACGGGAGCCGGGTTGTTGTCGGCATAGCGCTCCGCGATCAGCGGAAAGCGCGGTGCCTTTGAATTGGGGCTCTGGCCATGCCGGCTGATCGCATGGCAGCGCGCGCAGTGGGCCTTCGCGACCGCGCGACCGACCGCCGCGCTCGGGGCATTCTCGGGACGCTGGGCGTCGGCCGGCATCCCTACGGCAAGGGCGCCGGCATACAGGAGCATGAGCGATCCCAGCGAGGCTGCCCTGATGGATGTTCTGACCGACCCTTGCTTCATGTCCGCAAATCTATCCGGACGGACTGGACCGATCTTTGATCTGCCTCAATGGTTTTTCGCGGCGGTGCTGAAAGACTGTGCTCGCGCTGACGTGCCATCGCGTTCAGGGTTTCAGCTGCAGGAGAGACACCATGTCGACGTCATCAAGTCACCCATCGGGGCCTGCACGCAGCGCTCCGGACAAGGGCAGGCGCCCGGATGAAGCCGTCCAGCAGGCCCTGTCCGGCTTTCTCGCCGTGCCACAACGGCTGATGCAGATCAACATCGAGGCCGCCAATCATGCGGTTGCCTTCATGACCCGCCGCATGAAAGCCAACGCGGCCCTGTGGTCCAGCATGGGCCATTTCAGCGATGTCAGCGGCGCGGCGGAAGCGCAGCGCACGTTCCTTGAGACGGTCACGAAGGACTATGTCGCGGAAATGACCGAGCTGACCGATCTGGCGCGCAAGAACCTGGCCTCGGTCTCCGACGCGGCAGCCGGCGCACCATTGCCAGGATTTGCCGCAGGCCGGTCATCGTGAAGGCCGACGCACCAGCCAAGCTTCTGAAGGAGAACAGCATGTTGCACACCACCCCGGCCCGGCGCGCCCGGAAGCACCCCAAGGCCCGGCCAGCCTTCGAGGACCTTCTGGTCTATCTCGACGACAGCGCGGCGGCTGCCAATGCACTGGCCTACGCCGAGGCGCTCAACCTCGACGGAAACGTCAGCGCGCTGATGTTCGGCTTTATCCCGGACTATCCCGCCTCCTATTTCGCCGAGGTGCCGCTGGATGCCTGGCTCGTGGTGCAGGAGCAGGCCGAGCAGGCTGCGACCGCGATGGAGGATCGCCTGAAGAAGCAGTTGGCCGTCAGGGGCTCGCGCGCGGAACTGCGCCGAGCCAACGTGGCGCTCGGCGAGGAGGGCAACACGCTTGCCATGCAAGGCCGCTACGCCGATATCACCGTGATTGGCTGGTCGCCAAGGAGCGATGAGGACCGCAACAGGATCGACCTTCAGAAGAAGCTTTTCGAGGCCGCCTTGTTTGATTCAGGCCGCCCGGTCCTGCTGGTTCCGCAGGCCTTCAAGGGCGCGGATGTCCCGAAACGCGTTCTGGTCGCCTGGAGCCCGGAGCGGGAATCCGTGCGGGCCGTCAACGACGCCTTGCCGGTGCTGGCCGGAGCGGAGCAGGTTCGGATCGTCGTCGTCAACAACGGCGCGGCGATGGCCGAGCGGAACCCCGGCGATGACATGGCGCGCCATCTGGCCCGTCATGACATGACGGTGGATGTGAAGCACGTCCCGAGCAACGGTGAATCGATCCACACTGTCCTTCTGAACGAAGCGCGCTATCTCGGCGCCGATCTTCTGGTGATGGGCGGCTATGGGCACAGCCGCACCGGCGAATGGCTGTTCGGCGGCGTGACACGGGACATCCTCAATGAGGCCCACATTCCGCTGCTGATGTCGCATTGACGTCTCCCGCGGCCGATAGATCGTTTGGACATGAGCACCTATCGGCTGCACAAGCTCTTCGAGCCCGCAAGCGTTGCCGTGGTGGGCGCAAGCCCGCGTGACGGTGCGCTCGGGGGCGTTGTACTGCGCGCCCTGCAGCAGGGCGGCTACACGGGCACGCTGACGGCCGTCAACCCGAAGCATGACCGCGTTCTGGGTGTTCCCTGCGTCGCCTCGCTGGGCCGGCTGGGCGCGGGCCCGGACCTCGTCATCGTGACCACGCCGCCCCATGCCGTGGCCGGGGTCATCGAGGACGCCATCAGCGCCAGCGCGCAGACGGCGATCGTCCTGACCGCCGGGCTGGGGCATGGTCCCGGCTCGGTAATCGACGGCATCCGTCTTGGCGCCCGCGAAGCCGGCTTGCGGCTCGTCGGGCCGAACTGCCTCGGCGTGCTCGCGCCGCGCGCCGGCCTCAATGCGAGCTTCGCCCGGCAGTTGCCCCTGCCTGGCCAGGTGGCGCTTGTGTCGCAGTCGGGCGCCGTCGCGGCGGGCGTGGTCGAGTGGGCGATCCGGCGCGACATCGGCTTCTCCGGTATCGTCTCGCTCGGCGACGCCGTCGATGTCGACGTCGGCGACTGCCTCGACTATTTCGCCGAGGACCCTGCAACAAAGGTAATCGTCGTGTATGTCGAGGCCATCACCGGCGCCCGCAAATTCCTGTCCGCCGCCCGCAAGGCCGCGCGCATCAAGCCGGTGATCGTGATGAAGGCCGGGCGGCACGCCGAGGGCGCCCGGGCTGCGGCGACGCATACGGGCGCCCTGGCCGGATCGGATCTTGTCTACGATGCCGCGTTCAGACGGGCCGGCTGCCTGCGTGTCTTCGACCTTGATGAACTGTTCACGGCCGTCACGACGCTGGCCGTGCACAAGCCTTTCGCTGGAGAACGCCTTGCGATCCTGACCAATGGCGGCGGGCTTGGCGTCCTCGCCGTCGACCGGCTGGAGGATGTCGGCGGCAAGCTTGCAACCATCGCGCCCGATACGCTGGCCGCGCTTGATAAGGTGCTGCCGGCCACATGGTCGCGTGCCAACCCGGTGGACATCATCGGCGACGCTCCGGCGGAACGCTACCGGCTCGCAATGGACACGATCCTGGCTGACCCCGGCAACGACGCTGTCCTGGTCATGAACTGCCCGACTGCGCTGACCTCGGCGGGCGACGCCGCTGCCGCCGTCATCGCGGCGGCGCACGAGGCGTCAGGCAAGAGGCCATGCTTTGCGGTCTGGCTGGGCTCCGGGCCCGAACAGAAGCGGCTGTTCGAGGATGCGGGCATTGCCAGCTATGAAACCGAGGCCCAGGCGGTGGCAGGCATCACCCAGCTCATGACCCTGCACAGGGAAGGGGCGGCGCTCCTGCAGCTTCCGCCTTCACTCCCGGAAGGGATCGTCCCCGACCGCGACAAGGCCCGCAGCGCCATCCATTCGGCGGTGCTGGAAGCCCGCGCGTGGTTGAATCCGGTCGAGGTCAGCGATCTGCTGGCCGCGTATGGCATTGACGCCACTCCCGTCAGGCTTGCCCGTGATGGCTGCGCCGCCGCCATCATCGCGAAGGAGTTCCTCGCGGGCGGGGCAGGCTGCGTGGTCAAAATCCAGTCGCGCGACATCGTCCACAAATCCGATGTCGATGGCGTCCGCCTCGGACTCACGTCGCCGCAAGCCGTCCAGCAGGCGGCGGACGACATTCTCGCCCGTGCCCGGTCCCTGAGGCCCGAGGCATGCATCGACGGTGTGACCATCCAGCCGATGATCCTGCGCCCCAACGCGCGCGAACTGATCATCGGGGTCGCGGTTGATCCCACCTTTGGCCCGGTCATCCTGTTCGGCCACGGCGGAACGGCGGTCGAGGTGATCAATGACAAGGCCATGGCCTTGCTACCACTCGATCTGGCCCAGGCACGCGCTCTCATCGCGGGCACACGGGTCTCGCGCCTGCTGCGGGGTTACCGCAACGTGCCGGCAGCCGATGCCGAGCGCGTCGCCAACCTTCTGGTGCGCGTCTCGCGGTTGATCGAGGATCATCAGGAGATCATCGGTATTGATCTCAATCCGGTGCTCGCGGACGAAACCGGCGCCGTCGCGCTGGATGCGCGGATTCAGATCTCTGCGGCAGCACCCGCCGGTGCGGTGATGCGCCAGTGCTTCGCGATCCGGCCTTATCCGCGCGAACTGGAGGCCGTCACGACGCTGCGTGACGGCGCGACGCTTGGCATCCGCCCCCTCAGGCCGACCGACGCCCATGCTGTGGCCGAGATGCTGCGGCGCTGCTCGCCCAGTGATCTGCTCATGCGTTTCTTCGCCGCCATGCAGTCGGTCGACATGGTGCTGATCGCGCGGCTGACCCAGCTCGACTACGCAAGGGAAATGGCCTTCGTGGCGATCGACCCGGCCTCGCACGACATTCTCGGCGTCGCCCGCCTGCATGGCGACGCAAACCACGAGACGGCGGAGTATGCGATCATCATCCGGTCGGATCAGCAGGGCAGGGGCATCGGGCATGATCTGATGACGCGGCTCATCTGCTTTGCGACAGCCGAGGGCTATCGCGCCATCACGGGCCAGGTCCTTGCCGAGAACCACAGGATGCTGGCGATGTGCCGCAAACTCGGCTTTGACATCCAACCCGGCAGGAGCGGCGACAGCACGCTCATGGTCGGGCTCTCGCTTGACCCAGACCTGGCGCATCCGCCGCTGCAATTGCTGCCAGAGGACGCACAAGGCTGACGAGCCTGTCCGCGGTCAGCCCGGCGCCGAACAGCGCGCCGCAGGCTCCGTGCAGCCACACGGCCGCGGCGGCAGCCTCGAAGGCTGGCATGCCTTGCGCAAGATGCGCTCCGATCAACCCCGCCAGCACGTCGCCGGAACCGGCGGTGGCCAGTTCGGGGCCGCCATTGCTGTTGATCGCAGCCCGGCCGTCGGCATCGGCGATGACCGTGTCGATGCCCTTGAACACGACGACAGCCCTCGCCATCCTGGCCGCCGCGCGAGTCCTCTCGACCTTGGAGGCCTGCAAGGCGCGCGGCAGGCTTGCGTAAGCCGGATCTTCGGCAAGCTGGTCGCCGAACAGGCGCTCGAACTCGCCGGCATGCGGCGTCAGGACAAGCGCAGAGGCCCCGGCGCGTCCGGCCAGCCGGCTTGACTGCCGGGCCAGGATTGTCAGCGCGTCGGCATCGAGCACCAGCGGCAGACCGCGCGCCAACAGCACGTCGATCATCGCCAGCGTGCGCGGTGAGCGTCCGGCAGCCGGGCCGATGATGACGGAGGCAAACCGCGCTGCGCGGAGAAGCGCGCCAAGCTCCGGCGCCGACCGCGCCAGCCGCAGCATGATGGCTGTGACATGGACCGCATGCACGCCCAGCGCCTCGTCGTCTCCCGCGAGGCTGACCGCGCCGGCGCCCGCGTTGAGCGCAGCCTCGGCGGACAGGCGCGACGCGCCGGTCTGCAGTGCGGGGCCGCTGATCACCAGACAGTGCCCACGCTGGTACTTGTGGGCATCGGCGGGCTGTTGCGGGGCCATCTGCCGCCACAGCTCCGGCGTGTTGAGGACGACGCCTGGCTTTCCGTCATTCGCCAGGTGGCTGGCGTCAAGTCCGATGTCGGCGATGATCAACTCGCCACACAATGCGCGGCCCGGCCACAGATGATGCCCCGTCTTCGCCCGGAAGAAGGTGACCGTCCGCCCGGCCCTGACGACGGGGCCGCTGGCCTGTCCGCTGTCGCCGTCCAGTCCCGAGGGCACGTCGATGGCGACCACGCGCGCGCCGCTGGCGTTGAGCCGCGTGATCGCCTCCGCCGCCGCTCCCGCGATCGGGCGGGTCAAGCCGGCGCCATACAACGCATCGATCACGACCATGTCGGGCGTCGGCGTGAAAGGGCCGAGGGCACGGACCGGCCCTTTCCACAGCGCGGCGGCCCGTGCTGCGACGCTTCCCTGCCTCGGCGCCGCCTCGGCGAAGACGGAGACAGTCTCGCCGCGTTCCTGCAGAATGCGTGCCGCTACATAGCCATCGCCGCCATTGTTGCCGGGCCCGCACAGCACGGCCACCGGTGCACCGCCTGAAACCGCATCCGCCACAGCCGCTCCGGCCGCCGCCATCAGCCTGTCGACGCTAAGTCCGGACGCCGCCGCTGCGGCATCCGCAGCGGCCATTTCGGCCGTGCCAAGCAGCGCGGTCGGCGCGGGCTCAGTGGGTCCGGTCATGCACCGGACCGTGAACCGGGCAGGCCGGTCCCGCCGCCCGCAGGCGCCGCGCGTTGTCAGGCCGGCTCAACCGACGCAATCCTGAACGTGTGCATGTTGCCTTCCGCGTCATGGATCGAGACATATTCGCCCGGCGTGAAAACATGGGTCCCAAGCCGGTAGCCGGCCTCGTCGTCCGTGTCCTTGGCGCGGTCATAGTCGAACACCCAGGTCGCGCCATCTGCTCCGCCGGGACGATGGACCAGCATGCCGCGCATTCGCGGCTCGTTTCCCCAGAAACGGTGCACGACGCAGGCGTTGCGCAGGTCGTGCCAGCCACGCGCGTCGATATGGCCCGCCGGATCCAGCGGCGCCACGAATTCGTAGCCATGGCGGATCGATCCGTCCGGAAATTCCTTCGTGCGGGCCAGGTGCAGGGTGACCTTCCGCAGATGAACGGTGTTCGGCATGATCCAACTTCCTTCGCTTCGCTTGGCCGACCGGAGCCGGGCGCATGCGATCTTCATCACAGCTTGCCATTCCGGCACTTTGATCTGGATCAGCGTATGTGCGCGCATCCGGTCCTAACATGACCGGTATCAGCAATTGAAGAGTTGACAAGCCATGACAACCAATGTCGGCACCATTGACCGCGTCTTCCGCATCATTATCGGCGTCGCCCTGATCGCCTTCGCGCTCGGGTCCATCATGCCGGCGACGGGCTGGAACTGGATTGGCTGGATCGGCATCGTGCCGATCTTGACCGCAGTCTTCGGGACATGCCCCGCCTACACGCTCCTTGGCCTGTCGACATGCCCAACCAGAACGGCCTGAGTGCAGTCCGGTCGCTGAAGGCCGGGAGCACTTACTGCGGCCACATTTCGAATTGAAGCTGGGCCGATCGACTTCAGCGTCTGCGACAATGATCCCGCACCCCATGCAAATCAACCGGATAACCGGCGATCAGCCGATCGCGATCGAACCCGCCGGCCTGCCCGCAGGGGCGTTGTCCGGGGTGAAACTGGGATTGCGGCTGCATGTTCTGGTGAGTGTTCTCGGCGTCCCTGACATCGGCAAGCAGTTGAACTTTGGCAAGCGCCAGATCGTCTGCCATCACGGCGATCCGGCGACGCACCTGTTCTGGGTCGAGCAGGGCGCGGTGATGGTCCAGCAGTACCTCGTAGATGGCCGTCGCCAACTGGTCGAGATTGTCTTGCCGGGCGGGATATGCGGATTTTCGCAGCAGAACCTGTACGCCGCCACCTGCGAGACGCTGCAGCCCTCGGTGCTGCGCGCCTGTCGCAAGAGCGAACTCGAACGCCACGGCGAACTGGGCTGGGTCGTGGAGCATCAGGTCGAGCGGCAGCTTTGCGCGGCGCAGGCGCATTCGCTCGCGCTGGGCCGGATGACCGCCCAGGAGAGGGTTTGCGCCCTGTTGTCCCGGTTCGCGGAGCATCGGCGGACGTCGCGGTTCGAGCGGCCATCCGACGGGCTGAACGTGCACATCCAGTTGCCGATGACGCGCGGCGAAATCGGGGATTATCTGGGGCTGTCGCTGGAGACCGTCTGCCGCACCCTGACCGACCTCCAGCGCAAGGGGATCGTCGAAATCGGCCGGCACCACGGCGATGTCATGATCCAGAGCGTCAAGCGCCTGAAGCGGCTTGGCGGCGGCGCCGAGTAACGCGGAGCGCCGCATCTTGCCATGAATCGGCGATTTCTTGATCCATGTCAGCGTCACCGTGGGCATTCGGGCGCATGGTGCGGCCTTGGATATCCATTGCCTGGCCGCGCGCGATCCATGCAAGGCCAATCCTTCGCGTCAGGTTAACCGGAGCACGACATGCCAGCAGGCGAAGCATCGAACATGCGTGTTCCGCATGATGCGTGGATCATCATCTGCGACGGCCGCAAGGCCCTGATCGTCCAGAACACCGGCACGCCCGAAAGCCCCAGATTCAGGGTCGCCGAGACGTTACGGGCGTCGTATCATCCCGCCTCCCATGATCAGGGCGATGACCGGCCCGGCCGTACGGTCCAGTCAGTCGGCGCCCGGCGCAGCGCGGTCGAGATGACGGATCTGCACGATCAGGAAGAGCGGGCCTTTCTCGGAGGCGCGGCGCGAACGTTTTCGACGCTTGCCCTTCGGCAGCGCGCCAGCGCGCTGGTTCTCGTGGCGCCGCCGCGGGCGCTCGCAGTGCTCCGCCATGAACTCGGCAATCCGGTGCGGGACCTGGTCGTCGCCGAGATCCCGAAGGATCTGACCAGACACCCGATGGCGGACATCGAACGCATCCTGACGCAGGGCTGAACCACAGGGGACAGGACGTGAATATCCTCATCCTCTTTGGCAGCACGGAAGGCCAGACACGCAAGATTGCGATGTTCCTGCGCGATCGCCTTGAGAAGGCAGGGAACAAGGTCCGTTTGGTCGAGGCGAGCGAGGACATGGACGTCGATATCGCGATGTTTGATCGGGTCATCATCGCTGCGTCGCTTCATACAGGGGATTATCAGCCAGCCGTTGTCGCCTTCGCCACCACCCACCACGCCCTGCTCAACCGGATGGATGCGGCCTTCCTGTCGGTGTCGCTCTCGGCAGCCAGCAAGGACAAGGAGGATGTGGACGGGCTGGCGAACTGCGTGGCGCGTTTCGAGGCTGACACCGGCTGGAAACCGGCCCGGATCGAGCACGTCGCCGGTGCATTCCGCTTCACCCGCTACGATCTGATGAAGCGTTGGGCCCTCAGGTACATCGCCTGGCGGAAGGGCCAGTCGACGGACACCTCGCATGATCATGAACTGACGGACTGGGACGCGTTGGCGCGGTTTGCTGCCGCCATCGCTTCCACCGCGCCGTTGGCGCCGGCGCGATGACCGCACAGGACATGCTTCTCCAGACGTTGCTGCAACTTGGGCTCGCTCTGGCGATTGGCCTTCTGGTCGGCGTCGAGCGCCACTGGCGCGAGCGGGACGCCGCTCCGGGCACTCGTACGGCAGGGCTTCGTACTTTCGGACTCACGGGTCTGCTCGGGGCGATTGCGGCGCTGGTGGCGCAGTCCCCCGTTTTTGGCGGCGGCGTTGCAGGTGCGATCATCCTCAGCGCGGCGCTGGGGGCCTACGCGGCAGCGCTGATCGTCTTCAAGCTGCAGGAAGCTGTCGAGGATGAAACCAACAGCGTGACCACGGTTGTTGCGGCCATGGTTGTTTTCGGATTGGGGGCCATGGCGGTGCTGGAGGACCGCACCATCACCGCGGCGGCCGGCGTGGCGGTCACCGCGCTGCTGGCATCGCGCGAAATGCTGCACGGGCTGCTGCGGCGCCTGACCTGGCTCGAACTGCGCTCGATGATCATCATTCTGGTGATGTCGTTCGTGGTGCTGCCCCTGATCCCACGAACACCGCTCGGCCCGTTCGGGGGCGTTGATCTCGCGGCCGTCTGGACGCTGGCCATCCTCATGGCCGCGATCAGTTATGTCGGCTATGTCGCCCTGAAGCTGCTCGGGCCGCGCAAGGGGCTCCTGCTGGCGGGGGCTCTTGGCGGCCTGGTCTCATCCACCGCCGTCACCGTAAGCTTCGCCCGGCGCGCCGCACAGAACGAGGCCCCGCCGCTCGCCCTCGTCGCTGGCGCGATGGCGGCAAGCGCGGTGGCGGTGCTTCGCATCGGGGGGCTGGCCATCGTGCTTGCGCCGGCCGTTCTGCGCAATCTGGCTGTGCCTTTGCTGGCGGCTGCGGCGGCGTTTGCGCTGGCGGCCGTCATGTGCAGCAAATCGATCACGGGGCAGGGGCCCTATGATCCTGAAACCGTGCGCAACCCCTTCGAACTGCGCGTGATCCTGAGGCTGACCCTCCTGATCGCCCTTGCCGCATTTCTGGTGAAAGCTGGGATGGCCGTACTCGGCCCTGCCAGCACGGTGCCGCTCTCAGCGCTCGGCGGTCTTGTGGATGCGGACGCCGTTGTCCTGTCTGTCGCGAGGCTGTCAGGCGCGGAGATCACCGTTCAGGCGATGGCCCTGGCGATCTGCGCCGCGATCGCGGCCGACGTCGCGGCGAAATCCGCTTATGCCGTTGTGATTGGCGGCCGCCCGTTCGGCTCGATCTTCGGTCTGACAGCGTTCATCGCGGTGTCTGGGGGCGCAGCAGCGTTCTGGCTTGTTGCCGGGCTTGACCGTATGGTCTTTCCGGATTGATGGCGATCACGGTCCCGGCAAGGCCCGCGATGATCGCGCCCGCATCCTTGATGGTGCCGATTCCGGCCCGTTTGCCGGTCTCGTTGACGAAGTCGCATGCCGCCAGCACCTTCGGGGCGATCGAGCCCTTCGCGAACCGGTACCCAGCAAGCTCGCCCGGGGTGGCATGCCGCAGCGCCCTGGCCGACTCTGTTCCCCAATCCAGATAGAGCGCATCGACATCGGTGAGCATCACCAGCCAGTCCGCGCCAAGCTGGCGCGCGAGAAGCCCGCTGGCGCTGTCCTTGTCGACCACAGCCTCGATCCCGGTCAGACTGCCATCTTCGAGTTCAACCACGGGCATGCCGCCACCGGTGCAGATCACGACGACATTCCGTTCAACGAGCATTTCGATGATGCGCGCCTCGAGGATTTCGAGAGGGGCCGGCGAAGCGACCACACGTCGCCAACCCTTGCCGTCCCGCGCGACGCGCCAGCCGCGCTCTGCCGCGAGCAGCCTGGCCTCGTTCTCCGCATAGATGGGCCCGACCGGCTTCGCAGGCCTGCGGAAAGCGGGATCGTCACGGTCGACGCGCACTTGGGTCAGGAGTGCGGCGATGAGGGCGCCGCAGGGCAGCACATTCTTCATCTGCTGTTCGATCAGATAGCCGATCATGCCAGCGTTCTGCGCATTGAGGACATCGAGCGGGTAGGGCGTGTCCGGGGTCGCGGCGGCCTGAAGCGCGAGCAGCCCGACTTGCGGTCCATTGCCGTGGGTGATCACCACTTCATGGCCGGCCAGACAGAGAGGTGCGAGGGCTTCCGCGGCGATTGTGATGTTGTGACGCTGGTTCGATGGACGGACCGCCGTTCCACCTCTGCTGACGGCGCTGCCGCCGAGTGCAAAGACAATGCGCATGGGTTCAGGTCCTGACCATTGAAGCAGCAGAATCGTGCGTCGCGGGCCCGTCACATTCTTTGCGCTGCCTCAGACATCGGCGCGCTCACGGCATCGTGCGGACACATGAACACTGACACAACGCAACGACGTGGGCCCCCAAGGGTGCTCAGATGCCACTTCACCAGTCCGGAGAGAGCGATGGCGGGGCCGCGCGAAGATCAATCCACCGTAATGCGGCTTGGCGCCGGGGAACCGGCGCGCAATGCAGATCCCCATCAGGCGGGGGCGGTTGCGGGAGACCGGACGGCGGGCACAGGTCCGGCGCCCGACGCGGTCGAAGGCGATCTCGACCGCCAGATTCACGCCTTTGTCGCCCGCTTCACCGGCGGCCTCTCGCCCGTGGCGCTGGCCGGCGCCTGGTTTGACTGGGCCTCGCACCTGGCCCTGTCACCCGGTCGCCGGATGGAACTCGCCTTGCTGGCCTTTCTGGAGGCTATGAAACTGGCCCATGAAGCGCGGCCCCTGTCCAACGCACCCGAGCCGGGCAACCGTGCCTCGCCGACCGATCGCCGATTCCGCGACGAGGCATGGTCGATGTTTCCCTTCCGGCACTATGCGAACATGTTTCTGGCCTGCGAAAGCTGGTGGGATGAGGCGACCGGCCAGGTGCATGGGGTGACGGCTGCCCATCAGGCGATGCTGCGCTTCACAGCGCGGCAGCTTCTTGACATGTGGTCTCCCTCCAACTTCATCCCGACCAATCCGGAGGTGCTGCTGCGCCTGCTGGATACAAAAGGGGCCTCGCTTGCGGAAGGGCTGCAGCATTTCAAGGAGGACCTGAAGCTCTTTGTGGAGGATGGTCCGCCCGCCGGAAGCGAAGGCTTCAGGGTGGGCGAAACGGTGGGGATCACGCCAGGCAAAATTGTGGCTCGCACGAGCCTTGCCGAGGTGATCCAGTATACGCCGACAACGCCGAAGGTGCACGCGCAGCCGGTGCTGATCGTCCCCGCCTGGATCATGAAGTACTACATTCTCGATCTTCGCCCCGACAACTCCCTGGTCCGGCATCTCATCGATCAGGGCTTCACTGTGTTCATGATCTCGTGGAAGAACCCCACGGCGGCGGACCGGGACACCGGCTTCGACCAATACCGCACCGACGGCATCATGGCGGCGCTGGCGGCTGCGACGGCGGTGACCGGCGCGGCCAAGGTCCATGGCGTCGGCTATTGCCTCGGCGGGACGCTCCTCGCGGTGACAGCTGCTGCCATGGCGCGTGACGATGACGACCGCTGGCAAAGCCTCACGTTTCTGGCCGCGCAGACAGACTTCCACGAGGCGGGCGAGCTCCGGCTGTTCATCAACGAAAGCCAGCTTGCCTTGCTCGACGACATGATGCACGAGCGCGGCTTTCTGGAAGGGCCGCGCATGATGGGCACCTTCAACCTGCTGCGCTCGAACGAGTTGATCTGGTCGCGCATGGTGCGTGAGTACCTCATGGGCGAACGCCGGCGTACGATCGATGTCATGGCCTGGGCCTCAGATACGACCCGGATGCCGGCACGCATGCATTCGGAATACCTGCGCTCGTTCTACCTCGACAACGACCTTGCCGAGGGGCGCTTCAGGGTCGGCGGCCGGCCTGTCGCCCTGCAGGACATCAAGGCGCCGGTTTTTGCCCTTGGCACCGAGTGGGACCATGTCGCCCCCTGGCATTCGGTCTACAAGATCCACCTGTCGCTCGACACGGACATCACCTTTGCGCTCACCAATGGCGGGCACAATCAGGGGGTGGTATCGCCACCCGGCACCGCCGGACGGCACTATCGGCTGGGCACGACGCACGCATCCGGGCACTATACTGATCCCGAGAGCTGGCTGGCGCGGCACGAGCCCCTCGAAGGCTCGTGGTGGACGGGGTGGACACGCTGGCTGAAACGCCATTCCCATGGTGCGCTCGCGCCTCCGCCGACGCTCGGCAATGCCGATGCCGGCTTCGCCGTGCTCGGGGACGCGCCCGGCAGCTATGTCACAGCCCCGGACTGAGGGAAGCATCCGGTGAGCCCCCTCAATCCCTGGTTCGGCCTCGTCGCCGCCTCGCTTGCCGCCGGCCGGGGCGCCTTCGACATGATGGCGCAGCTTGTCGAAGCGCCCATGTCGGGCACGGCGCGTGCCGCAGATCACCCGCGCGCCTGGGCAAGCCCGCATGTGGTGCGGCGCGACCTGACCACCATGCGGGTGCTTGACTTCTCGGTCGGCAATGCCGGAACCACGGCGATTCTCGTGGCACCCTTTGCGCTGCATGCCGCTACGACAAGCGATTTCGCCCCCTCCCACAGCGTGGTGGAGTCGTTGATCCGACATGGCGTCACCCGGCTCGTGCTCACAGACTGGCGTTCGGCGGGGGCGTCCGAGCGTTTCCTGTCGATCGATTCCTACCTCGCCGACCTCAACGTGCTGGTCGATGATGTCGGGGCTCCCGCCGCGCTCGTGGGTCTTTGCCAGGGCGGCTGGCTCGCGGCGGCCTATGCCGCGCGCTTTCCCGCGAAGGTGTCGCGTCTGGCGCTCGACGGCGCTCCGATCGACATCGAGGCGGCTCCAAGCGCCATTGCCGAGATCATCCGGCTGACCAGCAGCGAAACGATCGGCGAACTTGTCGCGCTGGGCGATGGGCTTTTGCTGGGTCGCATGCTGATGGCCATGTGGCCCGTCGCGCACCCCTCCGCTGCCGACATTGACGCGATCCTGCAGCGGGAGGGCCGCAAACCCGGCCCGCAAATGGCGGCGCTTCGGCAACGGTTTCTCGAATGGAACGACGATCTGGTTGACCTGCCCGGCGTGTTTTACCGGCAGACAAGCGAATGGATCTTTCGCGAAAACCGGCTGGCAAAGGGCCTGTTCGTGGCGCTCGGTGATCGGATCGACCTCAGGCGCATCGCCTGTCCGCTCTATCTGTTGTCAGCAGGGCAGGACGAAATTGTCGCCTCCGCCCAGTTGATGGCGCTGGCCGGGTTGGTCTCGACGCCGGAGCGGCAGGTGACGTCCCGCTGCGTGCCCGGTCGTCATCTGAGCCTGTTCATGGGCCAGCGGACGCTGAAGCATGAATGGCCGGCAATCGCCGCCTTTCTGTCCGGCCGCGGCATAGGCTAGCCGGCGCGTGTCAGCGTGTCATGTCGATCACGATCCGCCCGTTGACAGTGCCCTGTTTCAATCCGTCGAACACGGCATTGATCTCCGACAGGCCCGCCAGGGTGTAGCGCGCCTTGACCTTGCCTTCCGCCGCGAACTGCAGCGCCTCGACGAGATCCTGCCGCGTGCCCACGATCGAGCCGCGCACGGTGATGCGCTTCAGCACCGTGTCGAAGATCGGCATGCCAAACCGACCCGGCGGCAAGCCGACAATCGCCATCGTGCCCCTGCTGCGCATGGCTCCAAATGCACCATTGATCGCCTCGGGACTGACTGCCGTCACCAGTGCCCCATGAACGCCGCCTGTCGCCTTCTGGATCGCCTCCGCCGGGTCGACATGGGCCGTGTTGATGGACAGGTCGGCACCGAGTTCGGCCGCCAGATCAAGCGCGGACTGACGGTTGTCGATCGCCACGCAATGCATCCCCATCGCCTTGGCGTACTGCACGGCCATGTGACCGAGACCTCCGACGCCCGATACAGCGACCCATTCGCCGGGACGTACCTCTGTTTCCTTAAGCCCCTTGTAGACGGTCACGCCAGCGCACAGCACGGGAGCCGCCGGCGCGAAGTCGAGCCCGTCGGGCAATTGGCCGACATAGGCCGGATCAGCCAGGACATAGTCAGCGAAGCCGCCATTCACCGCATAGCCGGTGTTCTGTTATTTCGCGCACAGGGTTTCCCAGCCCGTGCCGCAATAGCCGCAGGCGGTATGCAGCCATGGCACGCCGACGCGGTCGCCTTCCTTAACACGGGTCACGCCGGCACCGACTGCCGCGACGATGCCGGTTCCCTCGTGCCCCGGAACGAAGGGGAGCGACGGCCGGACGGGCTAGTCGCCGTTGACGGCGAGCCCATCGGTATGGCAGACGCCCGACGCCATCACCTTGACGAGAATCTTGGTTGGCCTGAGTTCAGGCACGAGCAC
This sequence comes from Hyphomicrobiales bacterium, assembly GCA_026400555.1. GTDB lineage: Bacteria > Pseudomonadota > Alphaproteobacteria > Rhizobiales > Beijerinckiaceae > Allobosea. Next base: position 30,478 of record JAPLOW010000116.1, on the reverse strand, counting down.
CTGCTCGATCGACAGGGGGCGACCGAACGCGTGCGCCACGGCGGCCTTCATGAACTTGGGAGGCATGGACCTGACCTTCTTTGAGCGGGTAATTCCGCGCATAGTCACGTGAGGCGGAGCGGCCAAGTGCCGCCGAGCAGCTCACGTGGCGTCTCGGTGCGACGTCAGTACGACATCAGAAGATTGGTTCCGGCCTGCTGGATGATCGAACTCGTCACGCCGCCGATCACGAACTGGCGCAGGCGCGAGTGCCCGTAGCCGCCCATCGCGAGAATGTCCGCGCCTGACCGGGTCGCGAAGCGGTCGAGCAGCGCCGCAACGGGGCCGTCGCTGACTGGCAACTCGACGATGTTCGTATGCACGCCCTTGCGCGAGAGATGGCGGGCCATGTCGGCGCCTGGCAGCGTGCTCGACATGTCCTTGTCGCCCATCACCGAGACAATATCGATATGTTTGAGGCTAGGAAACAGCGACAGCAGGTCGGCTGCCGCGCGCGCAGCATGGCTCGTGCCGTCCCAGGCCAGAGTCGCCTTGTTTATTTCCGCGCCTGGCGCGCGTTTTGGGGTCGCCACAAGGACCGGCCGGCCCGAACGGAACAGCGCCTCTTCGAAGATCGTCGCCTTGACGTCCATCACCGCATCCGGCTGGTCAACCACGATCAGGTCGCTGGCCCGCGCGGCGCGGACCGCGACCTCGGTGGCCTCACCGCCATTGTCTGCCTGTATATGGATGTCTGCGATCACGCCGGCGATCCGCGCAGCGTCCTTGGCGGCTTCGCCGGCCTCGGTCGCCTTGGCCTTGGTCTGGGCGTTGACTTCGGCAACCAGTGACGATGGCAGCGTCATCCACAAGGGTGAGTAGGGCGTAGTCAGGTGCTGCGTGGCGATGGTCACCGAAAGATGGGCGCCGTTTGCCGCCGCCAGCCGCAGCGCCTGTTGCAGGGCGGCTTGGGGAAGCGTGTCGCCCGCGCGCAGGATGCAGGCGATGGTGGTGATGCTGCGGTGCGTGGACGTCGGCATGTGATCCTCTGCTGTTCGGCGATGCATTTTAGCTAGCAGGCGCTTTGCAGTATGATGTTGACTTGGATCAATGTCTGGCCCGCATGCCGGGATAGGTCAGTTTGCGACGTGGCCAGTTTCAGAACACCGCCGAGCGGACGACGTCTCCGAGGTCCGAAACACTTGCCAGATCGGCCTTCAGTTTGCCCCGCTCCAGCGTGGACAGCGCCGAAAGAGCCACGCGGTTGTCGGGCGGCCTGCCTTCGCCGACATCCCTGATCTGGGACTGCAGCACGAGCCCGAGCGTCCTCGCATAGGCCTGGGCAAGCTCATCGAGACTGGATAGCTCACCGATGTCGAGGGTCTGCACGGCGGCCAGCCGGTCCAGGGTCGAGCGGGCGCGTTGCCCGTGACGGATGGCGAGGACGCGCGCCGCGCCGACGGCGCGGCTGAGGACATGCCGCTTGAGGTCGAGGCGCCCATCGGCGTCGGCCTTGAGATTGCCGAACAGGCTGATCGGAACGCTCGCATCGGGATGCGACGCGATCAACAGCTTCAGGAAGGCGGCGTTCTGTCGGGCGGCGGAGGCGAATTGTGTCAGCAGCCCCAGGAACAATGTCGGGTCGCCATGCACGGTACGCGCGTCGAAGACGATGTCGACATTCAGCAGGTCGCTGGGGCTCGACCGGCTGAGCCAGTGGTCCATGCGCCCGCGCCATGTCGCCACCGAGCCGCGAAACGAGGGCTCCCGGGCCATGACGCCGCCCTTGCAGAACGGAACGCCGACCTCGTTGAGGATGGTCGCAATCCGTGCGCCCAGTTGCGCGAACCAGCGGTCTTCGGGACCATCCGGCAGGCCTTCCGCGAAGACGATGGCATTGTCCTGATCCATTGCGAGCAGGCTTTCTTCGCGTCCCGCCGAGCCGAGCACGAGGACGGCGTAGGGGCAGGGCGCCAGGCCCAGCCCGGATGCGGCCATGTCCTGCTCGGCCAGGACGGCCGCGCGGCGCGTGAGCGCCCCAAGTTCGCGGGCGATGATTCCGGCGATATCCGGGGCCGTGATGCCTTCGCCGATCAGTGAGCGGGCCACCGCCGGCAGCCTGGCCCAGACACGCCCCATCTCGGGTGGGCTGTCTGCTGCGTCGATCGCATCTCCCAGCAGCAGTGATGACTGCGCCCGCAGCCGCAGCAGATCGCGCTGGGAGAGCGCCCCGATGACTTCGGAACTGTCATCGCCCACCACGGCCAGATGCCGGATGCCGAGCCGGGCCATCAGCCCGATGGCGCGGTAGACATAGGCGCCGGAACGGACGGTCACCAGTGGGCGGGTGGCGATGCTGTCGACCGGTTGGTCAAGCGCCTGCGCGCCGTCCCGCGCCAGCGCCCGCAGGATGTCCCGTTCGGTGATGATGCCGACGTGCCCGGCGGCGTCGGTTGCGGACCCGACGAAAAGGCTGCTGATCTGTCGCCTGGCCAGGTCTTCCAGCGCCGAGCGGATGGTGTCCAACGGTGCGCGAAAGGCAGGCGGCGCGCTCATCAGCGCCGAGACGCGGTGCTGGTACGGGTAGCTGTCGAAGCCGCCGTCCTGACGGGCGTCCGAGGCCGGTTCGCGGTCAGTCAGGACGCCGAGCGTCGGCGGCTCCGACCAGCCGGCACGGGCAAGCTCGTTGATCACGGCCTGGACGCGCCAGCAGGCCGAGAGCGCTTCACCGACCGTATGGATGCCCCTCTCCCGCAGACGCGGCGCCATCGCCCGGAAGACGGCCGATGTCGCCTGTGCGTCCGCCAGCGCCCGATGGTTCGCGATCGCGGGCAGGTCAAGCCACGCGCACAGCGCGCCGATGCTGAAATCGGGTAGCCGCGCCCCGAGCACGATGGCGAGAAAGCGTGTGTCCAGCCAGACCGGTTCCTGCCAGTCCAGCCCGGCCCGCTGGCACTCGCCCTTGAGGATCGCGAGGTCAAAGCCGAGCGAGTGACCGATGATAACATGGCTGCCGATCAGACCACGCGCCTCGCCCCATACCTCGCCGAAGCGGGGCGCGTCCGCGACCATGGCGTCGGTGATCCCATGGATCGATGTGCTCGCCGGCGCGATGGGCACCTCCGGATTGATCAGGCGGGACCAGGCGCCTGGCAGGTTGTGGCCGCTCAGGCCGATCTCGATGACCCTTGCCTTGCGGATATCGAGACCAGTGGTCTCGGTGTCGAGCGCCAGGGCCTGAAGAGCGGCGAGCGGTGTGTTGGTGAGAATCGATGGCATGGTTCGTGAGGGTGAACAAAGTTCCGCACCCTGTCACGGGCACGCGCCGCCAAGGCCGAAAGGCCGTGCAGCCGCGGTTGCCGGGCCGGGTCCTGTCCGCTCAGGCGCCGCGGCGTGTCTGCGGATGCAGCGACTTGCCGAAGATGTGCTCGGACTGATTGACCACGTGGCGGGTCGAGCCGACGATCAGCGGATCGGCGCCGGAGACCACGTTCTCGTCCCGGTTGGGATAGTCCATCGCCGAAAGGAAGTGCTGCAGGCAATTGAGGCGGGCGCGTTTCTTGTCATCCGACTTGACGATGGCCCAGGGCGCATCGGCCGTGTCGGTGTAAAAGAACATCGCTTCCTTGGCCTCGGTGTAGTCGTCCCACTTGTCGAGGGAGGCGACGTCGATCGGCGACAGCTTCCACTGCTTCAGCGGATCGGACTCGCGCGCCTTGAACCGGCGCATCTGCTCGTCGCGCGTGACCGAGAACCAGTATTTGAACAGGCGGATTCCGGATCGGGCGAACATCTGCTCCAGCAAAGGCGCCTGCCGCATGAACTCGAGATATTCAGCCGGCGTGCAGAACCCCATCACCCGCTCGACGCCGGCCCGGTTGTACCAGGAACGGTCGAAGAACACGACCTCGCCCCCGGCTGGCAGGTGTTCGATATAGCGCTGGAAATACCATTGGGTGCGTTCGCGGTCAGACGGCTTTTCGAGCGCGACTACCCGGGCGCCGCGCGGGTTCATGTGCTCCATGAAGCGCTTGATCGTGCCGCCCTTGCCGGCGGCATCGCGGCCCTCGAACAGGATCACGACGCGTTGTCCTGTCTCCTGGATCCAGTTCTGCGCCTTGAGCAGTTCAACCTGCAGCAGCGCCATCTGCTTGAGATAGGCGCTTTCCGTCAGCCTGTCCGTGTAGGGATAGGCGCCCGTCTCGAAGGCACGCCGGATTGCATCCGGATCGGCCTGAGCCTTGCGTAGCGCTTCGCGGCGTTCCGCCTTGGTCGACCGCCTGGTCGGCTCCATTTCGGTATCTGTGGCGGTCAGGCTCAGCGCAGCACGCCCGATCTGGCTTGCACTGTCCATCGTGGTTTCCGCTGTCACGACTGCGGCGCTGGCTGCAACAGGGACGGCAGCCGCTGGCTTGGCGGCGCGGGCTGGCCCGGAGTCGCAGGCCGTTTCTGCGGACTTGTCCATGATGATCTCCGGTCAAGGGGGCCGATACGCGGAATGTCTGCCCATGCACCATAACCGCGATGGGCGGCGCACCGCTTGATCCGAATCAAACGCCTGTTTCGGAGTGCCGTTTCAGCGGGGCGGCAGCGCTGCGTAGTAGGCCGCGATCATGGCCATCTCATCAAGGGACAGGTCGCGCGCCATGATGCGCATTTCCCGGTGCGGGCGTCGCCCCGAGCGGAAGGCGAGCATCTGGTTGTAGAGGTAGCGCTCGTTCTGGCCGGCCAGATGCGGCACCTCGCTGTCACGCGCGATGCCGTCCTCTCCGTGGCAGGCGGCGCAGGCCTCGACGGTCAGGACCTTCGGATCGGCCGCCGCCGGACCTGCTATTGCAGCCAACACGATGCCGAGGCTGGCCAGGCTATCCCGGATCATCGGACGGAGCCCCCCAGCAAAGATGCGCTTGTGCCGCGATGCCATGGCGATGTCAGCCCGCGATCATTGCGTAGATCTGGTCCTTAAGGTGCAAGCGCTGCTTGCGCATGCCTTCCTCCGTCATCCCATCGACGGGTTCGATCAGAGTCTCGGCACGATGGATCGCCCGGTTGATCTCGTGGTAGGCGTCGGCCAGCTTCGCAAAATGCGCATTCGACTGTTTGAGGGCCTGGATCCGTTGGACATGCTCAGGGAATTCTTCGACGAGTTCATGCGGTGTATGGGACATGTCAGGGCTTTCCGGTTTGCGTGCCGCGATTGATAGCGCAGCTGCATGACCCCGCATTGTCGCAGATCAAGCTGTGATCCTCATCAAATCGGACCCGCGTCTCTCTGTCAATCTGACTTGACAGTTGGAGGCCGGCCCATGCGCATTCTCTTTGTTCATCCCGACGACCATTCGGGCGGCGCCGAGATTGCCGGCAACTGGCCGCCCGCCGGGGTTGCCTGCCTCCCCGGCGCGCTGGAGCAGGCCGGTTTCACCGATGTGCAGTTCATCGACGCGATGACCAATGACATCGGCGACGAGGAACTGAAGCGCAGGATCGCAGAGGCCAGCCCAGACATCGTCGTCACGACGGCGATCACGCCGTCGATCGACAAGGCCGAACGGGTGCTGGAAATGGCGCGCGAGGTCTGTCGCGGGGCGGTCACGGTCCTTGGCGGGGTGCACGCCACCTTCATGTCCAAGCAGGCGCTGCCCGAAGCGCCCTGGATCGACGCCATCGTCCGCGACGAGGGCGAGGAGATCATGGTCGCCTTCGCGCAGGCGGTGGTCGCTGGGCGCTGGTCCGCCGTCCGCGCCGCCATCAAGGGCATCGCCTACCTCGACGATGGCAAGGTGTCGCAACCCCGGCTGCGCCCACTGTCAAGACTTTTGACGGCCTGACACCGGACTGGAGCATCCTGTCCTGGGACAAATACAGATATACTCCGCTCGGCGTCCGCGTCGCCATACCCAACATGGCGCGCGGCGGCCCCTTCACCTGCAGCTTCTGCTCGCAGTGGAAGTTCTGGCGCGATTACCGCATCCGTGATCCCAAGAGGGTGGTCGACGAGATCGAAACGCTCAAGCGCAACCATGATGTCGGCATCTTGATCCTCGGCGACGAGGAACCGACAATCGACAAGAAGAAGTTCGTCGCCTTCTGCAACGAGCTGATCGAGCGCAAGGTCGATATCCTGTGGGGCATCAACACGCGTGTCACCGATATCCTGCGCGATGAGGAACTGCTGCCGCTCTACCGCAAGGCCGGACTGATCCATGTCTCGCTCGGCACGGAATCGGCCTCGCAGCTCAAGCTCGACCTGTTCAACAAGGAAACCACGGTCGCGCAGAACAAGAAGGCGGTGCAGCTCCTGCGCGACGCCGGCAGCGTGGTCGAGGCCCAGTTCATCGTCGGCATGGAGAACGAGACCGCCGAGACGCTCGAAGAAACCTGTCGCATGGCGATGGACTGGAAGCCGGACCTCGCCAACTGGTCGATGTACACGCCCTGGCCGTTCTTGGACCTGTTCCGCGACCTTGCCGACAAGGTCGAGGTGTTCGACTACGAGAAATGCCATTTCGTCACCCCGATCATCAAGCCCGAGGCCATGGACCGCGGCGAACTGCTCGACCGGGTGATGAAAAACCACCGCCGCTTCTCTCTGAAGAAGTCGCTTTTTTCCTATCCCCGGGCCGGCACCGGCCAGCGCCGGCGCTACCTGTTGGGTTGCCTGAAGGCTTTCCTCAAAGCCGGCTTCGAGCGCAAGTTCTACGATCTGGGCAAGGTCGACTACTCGGCGCTGCAGTCGAAGAAGAAGGTCGATTTACACTTCGACGGGACGCGCACCCGCGCTGTCGACGCCGATGTCGAGTGGCAGACGAGCCACAATCGCAAGAAGAAGTCCGCCGAGACGGCCGAGATCATGGCCTGCGGCAGCGGCAAGGAGCAGCTGGACGACGACGATGGCGTGCCGGCGATGATCCCGCCGCCGCTCACCCTCAAGGAGCGGGTGACCTTCTCGCGCGGCAGCCCGCGCCTGAAGGTTCGACAGCGCCATGGGGCATGCAGCCGCCGATGCTGACTGTGCGGGCATCGGCTTTGGCGCGGACCGGCCCCGCATCGGACCAAACGCCGTGAACCGCATCGCCGAGACGCTGAAGCTGCGCTTCGGCGCCCTGGCCTGCGATCAGGTCTTCTCGGCCGCCGGGCTGCTGCACCATCTGAGGAACCCGCCCAGGCGCATGGTGCCGCATGAGGACGTGGCGCAACTCCATGCCGCATTGGCGCGCGAGCTTGCCCCTGACAAGGCCCGGCTAGTCGGGGCCGCGGCGGGGGCGTCTGACCGCATCCTACCTGCTCGCCAACCGCATCCCGAAGCCGGCGCAGATCGTGCTGGGTCTGCTGCCGGCGCGGATTGACCTGAAACTCTTGCTGAAAGCCATTGGCGGGCACGCCTGGACCTTCGCCGGGGTAGGGACCTTCAGCGACCGCTTTGGACGCCTGCTGACCCTGGCGATCGAGGGCGAAGAGGTTGGCTGACTGAACATGGGCTGCTCCGGGCGATGGACCAATGCCAGACTGGCGCATCAAGCCCTGGCGGGCCTTGCGACGGGTCAAGCCCCGCGCCGCTGCCGCGCGTGACAGTCGCGTGCCCTTCAGTCGAGCGTCTGGCGCGATCCATGGACCAGCGCGGCCACCGCTTCCAGAAGTTGCTGCGAATCTCCCAGTAGGGCCGGCGGCTCCGCCAGCATGTCGAATTGCTCGCCCTTGACCTTGATGATCGCCAGCAGGCAGCCGGCTGGATTGAGCACGCCGAACAGCCTGGCGGCGCTCTGCCTGTCGATGGCCCGCAGCGTGGTTTGCCACCGCTTCAGGGTGAGCGACGGCTGGCGCAGGGCCATCAGCGGATAGCTCAGGCGCGCGTCTGCTGCGGTCAGAAGGCGCACGGCGCAGGCACGGCGGCTCATGCCGCGCTCCATGGGCCGGGCGGCCTTGGTGTTAGCCACAATTGATGCCTGTATATCTGTGCACTTCAACGATTCAGATGGAGTTTGATCTGAAGGGGGAAAGCGCCGTGACAGAAGCGCGTGATGACACCGTTTCGACGCTCGAACCGCTTTCTGACAACATTGGTCCGGGTACGTGCGCCAAAACCGGCGGGTGCCGCTCGATCTGTGCGTCGTGCCGGGACAGGCTCTACGCTGTGTGCTTGGCGCTGTCTGACGAGGAGATCGCCGGTCTCGAGGCCCTTTCCCGCCATCTCGACCTGGCGGCGCGGGCCTCGGTGTTTCTCGCTGGCGACAAGGCTCGCTTCGTCTACACGGTGACCTCCGGCTCGGTCCGGCTGCAGCGCGATCTCTCGGACGGCCGCCGGCAGGTAATCGGATTTGCGATGGCCGGCGACTTCATTGGCTTGTCGCGGGATGCAAACTACAGCTTCTCCGCCGACAGGTTGGAGCAGACCGGCCTCTGCCGCTTCGATCGTGACGACTTCACCGTGCTGTCGCGCGACCGCCAGCCCTTGCTCGAGCGGCTGCAGCTCGCAGCGACGCATGAATTGACCATCGCCCAGGACCACATGGTCGTGCTTGGCCGGCGTCGCGCCGAAGAGCGGGTGGCTGCGTTCCGTCTGCGCTGGCGTGACCGTCTGGCGCGCATCCATGGCAAGTCCGCTAACGTTGCGCTGCCCATGGGCCGGCAGGACATGGCCGACCATCTCGGCCTCACGATCGAGACGGTCAGCCGCACGCTGGCGCGCTGGAGGCGTGAGCGCCTGATCCTCGATGTGCCCGGCGGGGTGCGCATTCTTGATCTCGACAGGCTTCGCGCCATCTTGGCGGACTGAGGTCGTCATTGGCCCAGCAATCATCTCCATAGGCCGCTCCGCGCCTGTCCAGAGGATCACGACAGGGTGTCCGTGGCCGGAACGGATATGATCCGGATTCAGGCCTGTGAGGCGATCATGCACGCCCGCTCTGTCCACCCCATGATCTGGATCAAACCGGTTGTGCGAGCTGATGCGATCGTGCGCTCAAACCTCGGCGTCGTTGTTGTCGCTGGCCGCGATGGCGCGGATCACCGTGACCGAGCAGGTCGCCTCTGCAACGATCGCTGTTGAAACCGAGCCCAGGTAGCGCCTGACGCCACCGGAGCCGCGCGCGCCGACGATCATGTGGTCGACATGGTTGTTGCAGGCGAAAGCCAGCAGCACCTCGGCAGGGTCCGGGCCTTCGAGCACATGAAAGGTGACATTCTATGGTGGCAGCCGCATCCCGGCAGCCCAGTTTTTCAGTTCGACCAGACGCTTGACATGGATCGATGAGCCGTCGGCCTCGGTCAGGGTGTCAAGGCCGATGCGGGCAGTCTTCAGCACATTGACGCAGGCCAAGCGCGCCAGCGGGCGTGATTCCAGCAAGGTTGCCGTCAGCGACTGGATCGGCTCCATGAGCGCAGTGCCTTCCGATGACAGGTCGACCGCAACCATGATGATCGGCGCCGTAGAGGCATGGCGGTAGCTGTCGGTTCCGGCGATGGGCGCAGAGCCGGCGTTCCAGAAGCGGCCGGCCAGGAAGTTCGTCAGTCTGCCGGCAGGCTTGCGCGTGGCGCGCTCGGTCAGCGTCACATGCTCGGGGTGGCGCAGGTCGAAGGCGAGCTGGCGCGCCGTTGGATAGCGTTGCTCGGGCTTGACCTCGATGCAGCGCAGGATGATCTCCTGCAGGTAGCCCGGAATCTCCTTGCGCAGCAGGCGTGGCGGCGTCGGTTTCTCGTACAGACGACGGATCAGGGCCTTGGTTGTATGCTTCGGATTGCCGAAGGGCCGCTTGCCGGTGGCGAGGGCGTAGAGCAGGACGCCGAGCGCGAAGATGTCGCTGCGCGGCTCCTCGCGCAGTTTCAGGACCTGCTCGGGCGCAATGTAGGGAGCCGTTCCCATTGGAATGCGGAACTCTTCGGCAAGGAGGTCGGGCAGCCTGAGATGGCGCGAGAGGCCGAAGTCGATGAACACGGCCTCGCCGCCGGGTGCCCGCAGCATGATGTTGGAGGGCTTGAGGTCAAGATGGACGACGTCCTGCCCATGCAGGCTGACGAGCGCCGTTGCCATCCGCGCGCCTAGGTCGACCACCTCGTCGAGCGGGAGCGGGGCCGCCTTGAAGCGTGACAGCAGCGACTCTCCCGCGATCCGCTCCATCACCACATAGGGTTGGGACGCGAAGTCGCCAACCCCGAAGCAGCGCGGCACATGTGGCCCGCTCAGCCGGGGCAGGATCATCATCTCCTGCTCGAAGCTGACGATCATGGTTGGGTCGTCGCCATCGAGGATCAGCGGCACCTTCATCACCAGCGGCACGTCGATGCCGGCCTTTGTCACGTCCCAGATTTCGGCCATCCCGCCCTGATGGAGCTTCTCGCCGATGACGAAGCCATCCAGACTGGCTCCGGTCTGAACCCGCATCCGCGCCATGTCCGTATTCCCCCATTCCTGAAATCGGCTCCGGCAAGCCTCACCGGCCCTGCAGCAGCCGTTCGGCCAGCGACGACGGCAGGCCTGCCTGCCGGATCTTGCGCGCCGCCTCGAAGTGGTCGTACGGCACGCGGGCAAAGGTCACGCTGCGCGCCCGCGTATCCAGAATGCCGTAGGCGGCTGCGGTCACCCCGTCGCGCGGCTGGCCGACTGAGCCCATGACCGCGAGCCAGTTCTGGCTGGCGCTGAGCGGGATTTCCTGGCCAGAGTGTGGCTGGTGACGCGTGGCTGTCCCGGCGCTGATCAGCCGCCAGAGAGCCGGAACATGGACATGTCCGACGATCGTGATCCGCGCTTCGGTCGCGCGCAGGCAGCGCTCTGCTGCGTCTGCATCGACGATATAGGTCCAGGCCAGCGGCGCACGCGCACTGGCGTGGACCAGCATCAGGTCCGCCTCGCGATGCGACGCGGCGAGGCGCCCGAGCACGGTCAAATGCTGCGGCGACAGCTGACGACGCGTCCATTCGATCGCAGCGCGCGCCGCGCTGTTCAGGTCGTCGAGCGGGCCGGTGACGGCAGCATCATGATTGCCCAGAATGCCGATGGCGCCGTCATCGAGAAGGGCCTCGGCGCGTTCGAGACAATAGGCCGGGTCGGCGCCGTAACCAACGATGTCTCCGAGCAGGACGATCCGGTCGATCCGCTGGGCGGCAAGCCGCGAGAGGACGGCATCCATGGCCTCGCGATTGGCATGGATGTCGGAAAGAATCGCAAGTCGCATGGGTGGCCCACCTGCGTTCAAGCTGGCATGCGCGCATGACAGCACGGATGAGGCATGCCCGTGAATTGCATTGTAAGGCGTGCGGAAAGACATTGGGAGTGTCAGTCTGCAGCGGACAGGCCCGCCATGGCCAGGCCGCTATGGGCTTCGCCCGCGAACTGACCCACGCGACTGCCGCGCTTCAGATCCTGCGCGATGAGCAGGAGAGGCTGGTCGCCGAGCCGGGTGCGGTAAACCTGCAGGTTCTCCATCACCCGCTGCACGTAGTTGCGTGTCTCTGTAAACGGGATCCGCTCCACCCAGTCGATCGGATCGACGCTGGCCTTGCGCGGGTCGCCATAGGCGTCAATCCAGGCGCGCACATTGCCCGATCCGGCGTTGTAGGCGGCGAACGTGAGGACATAGGAGCCGCGCCAATCCTTGATGAGATCGCCCAGATGCGCCGCCCCGAGCCGCACATTGTAGGCCGGGTCTGACGTCAGTCGGCCTGCATCGAAACCAAGCCCGACGCGGCGGGCGGTTTCGCGTGCGGTCGGCAGCATCATCTGCATCAGGCCGCGCGCCCCGGCATGCGAGACGGCAGCGGCATCGAAGGCGCTTTCCTGCCGGGTGATGGCGAAGACCATGGCCCGCTCGACCGGATTACCGACGGCCTCGAAGCCGGGAAGACCTGTGATGGGGAAGGCCGCTTCGTCCATCGGCCTGCCACGCTGCACGGCCGATTTGCCGAGCGACACAAGCAGCCGTGTCTCTCCAATACGGCGGGCGATGGCGGCGAGGTGCAAAAGATCGGCGTCGCTATCGAGCGTTCTCGCCAGTTCCAGCACCAGCGGACGCGCCTGATCACCGGCGCCGGCGGCCACGAGCGTGCCAGCGACCTCGGTGACGGGATGCGGCGCGCCGGCGGAGCCAACGGCCGCCGCCGTCCTGACGGGCACGTCAAACCGGCCGAGCTGCGTCCGCGCGATCTGTCCGTAATAGGCCAAGGGCTGGCTGGCGGCGGCTTCGTAGTGAACGCGCACCGCGTCCGGCTGGCCCAGTGCCTCCGCTGCCCGGCCGCGCCAGTAGGCGACCCGCGCCACCGAGATCGGCGTGGCCGCGTGCTGCGCCGCAGCCGCGAAATGCCGCTCGGCTGACGCCGGATCGTCAAGGAAACGCAGCGCGATCCAGCCGGCGTGCCACTCGGCCTCGATGACGGATTGCGCTTTTTGTGCGCCATGCCCGGCTGCAACCTGATAGGCGAGGGCTGGCTTGCCCTGATCGAGCAACTGGCGCGCGATCAGTCTGCGCTCGACCCACCATTCGTCGCCATCGATCAGGATGGCGGGGTCGCGCGTGATGCCGGCAATCAGATTCGCAGCGCCTTCCGCCTCCTGACGGCGGCGCAGATGCTGCGCCCGCGCGAACAGGAACGAGGTGTCCTTGCGCAGCAACGGAGGGACGGCATCAAGCGCCGCGGCGGCCCCGCCCGACCGGCGTGCAACGGCGATCCGTGCCTGCGCCAGCTTGACATGGTCCGCTCCGGCGCGCGCGGCGCTGCGCAGCGCCGCTTCGGCATTGTCACGGAACAGGTGCATTTCCATGCGGTTGCGGTGGTCGGCCTGCTTCAGTGCATCGCTGAAAGCCGCCAGCAACATGCCCTCCAGCTCCCGGCTGAGGTTCTCTTCCCGCCACAGGCTGGCCACGAGCGGCCCGGCCTCGGCGTCACGGCCAGCGGCCTTCAGCGCCAGAACCTGCGCGGCCTGCCCGGCTCCGCTGACCGGCGCGCGGGTAGCGAAGAATGACAGGACGCGCGCAGGCGCAACGCGCTGCTGCAGCATCGCCTCCTCGGCGCGCTTCTGGACTGATGCAAGGATGCGGAAATCCGGATTCTCGTCGAGAAAACGCGCAATACGGCTGAAACTGACGGCAGGCGCGCCGCTGCGGACGGCAAGCCACTCGCCGCTGAGCCGCGCTTGGGCGTGGTTGATGGTCGCCAAGGCCGCATCGCCCTCCGCGACCTTGCCGCGCTGGTAGTGCTCTGCAGCCACCTTCAGGCGCTCAAGATCCTCTGCGGGCACGGGTCGCGGGGCCGTGGCGGTAAGCTTGCTGGATGTGACGCTGCCGGAGGCACCGGGGTCGATCCCGGTATCTGGTTGCAGCACGCCGGTACTGGCGATCACGATATGCGATGGTACGGACCACACAAGATCATCGACCGCGGTGGCCCTGTGTCCGGGGAGCAGCATCGCCGCGCAGACCGTCGCAAGACGGATCAGACGGCGCGATGATCCTCTGACCACACGTGGATTGGACAGCAGGACAGCGTTTTCCATTCCCCATGTGTGTTTCATTGAGGTTGATGAACTGCTAACCGGTCCTGCCCAAGGGTGCTTTTCGCTGGCAGCGTAACCGGCTATGACAGCAGCCACGCGCGGGGCGGATGACGGCCCGACCGAGGCAACTGACACGTTCAAGGACTGCACCCATGGCCAAGCATCGACCGCTTCGCGGCTCCATGACCGCGCTGATCACGCCTTTCAGGAAGGGCAAGGTCGATGAAGCCGCGTTCCGGGCCCATGTGGCATGGCAGATTGAGAACGGCACCGCGGCGCTGGTCCCGGTCGGCACCACCGGCGAGAGCCCGACGCTGAGCCACAAGGAGCACAAGTCCGTGGTCGAGGCCTGCATTGCCGAAGCCAAGGGCCGCGTGCCGGTGATCGCCGGGGCAGGCTCCAACAACACGATCGAGGCCATCGAACTGGCCGTCCACGCTGAAAAGGCCGGGGCTGACGCCGTGCTGGTCGTGACGCCATACTACAACAAGCCGACACAGGAAGGGCTTTATCAGCACTTCAAGGCGGTGAATGACGCCATCGGCATCCCGATCATCATCTACAACATCCCGCCGCGCTCTGTCGTGGACATGTCGGTCGAGACCATGGCGCGGCTGTTCGAGCTGAAGAACATCGCCGGCGTCAAGGATGCCACCGGCAACATCGCGCGCGTCTCGCAGCAACGCCACGCCATGGGCCCGGATTTCATCCAGCTCTCGGGTGAGGACATGACGGCGCTGGCCTTCAACGCCGCCGGCGGTGTCGGCTGCATCTCCGTCGTCGCCAACATTGCGCCACGTCTGTGCGCCGACATGCAGAATGCGACACTCAAGGGGGACTACGCCACGGCGATGAAGCTACAGGACCGGCTCATTCCGTTGCATGACGCCACCTTCCGCGAGCCCGGCCTCGCCGGCGCCAAGCTCGGCCTGTCGATGCTCGGTCGCGGCAACGAGGAGGTGCGCCTGCCGCTGCTTCCGGTGCAGTCCGAGGCCAATCGCGCCTTCATGAAGTCGGCCCTGGTTCACGCCGGGCTGCTCAACGGCTGAGGCTGGATGTATCAACCCGAGCACTTCAGACTGGACGACCGGGACGCGCTGCACGATGTGATGCGCGCGCATCCGCTCGGCCAGCTGATCAGCGCTGGCGCGTCCGGTCTTCAGGCCAATCCGGTGCCGTTTGTGCTCCATGCCGAGGAGGGCGATCAGGGCGTCCTGCGCACCCATCTGGCGCGTCCCAATGGCCAGTGGCGCGACTTTGTCGACGGTTGCGACGTGCTGGTCGTGTTTCAGGGCCCGCAGGGCTATGTCACGCCCAGTTGGTATGCGTCCAAGAAGGAGCACGGCAAGGTCGTGCCGACATGGAACTATGTCACCGTTCAGGTGCGGGGCCGCGCCAAAGCCATTCAGGACGGCCACTGGCTCATCAACCACGTCAGTTCGATGAGCGAGCAGCAGGAACGAGCCCTTGAGCATCCCTGGGCCGTCAGCGATGCGCCAGAGCCGTTCATCATGGCGCTCACGCGCGGGATTGTAGGTGTCGAGATCGCCATCACCGAGATCACAGGCAAATTCAAGATGTCGCAGAACCGGCCCGAGTCTGATCGCTATGGCGTGATCGAGGGGCTGGCCGCAGCGGGGGCCAATGATGTCTCTGCCCTGGTGCGCCGCCTTGGCGAGGTGCCGAAGTGAACGCCCCCACAGAGCGCTACCGGATCGCGGCGGATAACCGGAAAGCGCGCTACAATTACGAGATCATCGACACGGTCGAGGCAGGGCTCGTGCTCTCCGGCACCGAGATCAAGTCGCTGCGCGGCGGAAAGGCCACCATCGGCGAGAGCTTTGCCGGCCCGAAAGGCGAGGAACTCTTCCTGTTCAACGCCTATATCCCCGAATACCTCGAAGCCAACCGCTTCAACCACCTGCCCAAGCGCGACCGCAAGCTCCTGCTGCACAAGAAGCAGGTCAACAAGCTGATGGGCGCGATCCAACGTGAAGGCATGACGCTGATCCCGCTCAAGGTCTATTTCAACGACAAAGGCCGCGCCAAGGTCGAGCTTGGCCTGGGCAAAGGCAAGAAGCTTCACGACAAACGCGAGACCGAGAAGAAACGCGACTGGGACCGGGAAAAGGGCCGCATCATGCGGGACAAGGGATGATGAACAGCTCTCTGAATGCCGTTGACTGGAGCGTCATCCCCGCGCCGGAAGATGACGGTGGCGCTGCCCTCAGTCGTCCTGCCTGCAACCAGCGGCAAACTGATCAATTTGGCTGAGCTCAAGGGCTGTGTCGTGCTGTTCGCATATCCGCGCACTGGCACGCCAGGCCAGATCGGCTTGACTGATGATTGGGACATGAGCCCTGGTGCACGTGGATGCACGCCCCCGAAGTTGTGCGTTCCGCGACTTGCACAAGGATTTGACGGACGCTGGTGCATCTTCCGTATTTGGCCTTAGCACGCAGGACACGGCCTACCAGTCCGAGATGGCCGAGCGTCTGCGCTTGCCGTTCCCGGTGCTGTCAGACGCCAAACATGAGTTGGCAAAGGCCCTCAATCTGCCGACAATGATTGTTACGGGTCAGGTTCTACTCAAGCGGATGGCGATGATCATCCGGGACGACAGGATCGTCCATGTCCTTTATCCGGTGTTTCCGCCAGACCGGAATGCCGGCGATGTGCTCGCCTGGCTCCAGAACAATCCGGCCTGAGCAAAAAAATGCCCCGCAAACTGCGGGGCATATCATTCCAACGAAAAGTGATGCCCCTCAGGCTGTCGCCTTCTTGAAGTTCTCCATCGCCACATCCCAGTTCACCACGCTCCACCAATCGCGCACATAGTTGGCGCGGCGGTTCTGGTGCTTGAGATAGTAGGCGTGCTCCCAGACATCGAGGCCGATGATGGCGCGCGCGCCCGCTTCCAGCGGCGTGTCCTGGTAGGGTGTGTTGATCACGGTGAGCTTCTTGTCCTTGTCGATGACAAGCCAGGCCCAGCCCGAACCAAACCGGCCCATGGCCTGCGCCGTGAAGGCCGTGACCATGTTGGCGGATGAGCCGAAGGCGCCGTTGATCGCGGCGGCAAGGTCGCCGGCCGGTGCGTTCGCTCCGCCGGGCTTCATGATTTTCCAGAAGAAGTCGTGGTTCCAATGGCCGCCGAGATTGTTGCGGATAGCCGTGCGAACGGCCTCGGGAACCTCGGCCAGATTGCCGAGGATCTGCTCAGCAGGCGTCGTGCGCAGCGCCTCATACTGCCCGACCAGCGTATTGAGGTTGCCGATGAAGGCGGCGTGATGGCCGGAGTGGTGGACCCGCATGGTCGCCGTGTCGATGAAGGGCTCAAGCGCCTCATAGGCGTAGCCAAGTGGCGGCAGGGAGAAGGCGGGTGGCGCGGCAGGGGCGGCTGCCGGCGCCTGCGCGAAGGCTGGACGCCCGAACAGGGCGGCGGTGGCGGCAGCGCCTGTGCCGATCAGGAAATGACGACGAAGCATGGGATGGCCCTCCGGGAACGTGTTCTTGTATGAAGAGCATGTGCGAGAAAACAGCGCGAAGGGCAAGCCCCGCGCGCTGTCCCGCGACATTGTCTGCAGGGCTCAGCTTGCCGTCGTCTCGTCCTCGTCGCCGCGGATGCCGTAGCGCCGTTCAAGCCCGGGCGCAGCCGTCGCCGTGCGCAGAGGGCGGTCGGTGGCCGGACGTTCGGTCACTTCGCGCCGCACCTTCAGGGTCGAGATGTCGATGAACTCGTCGCACTGGCGGCGGAGGTCGTCGGACACCATCGGAGGCTGGCTGGTTACGGTCGACACGACAGAGACCCGCACGCCCCGGCGCTGCAGGGCCTCGACCAAAGGACGAAAATCGCCGTCGCCGGACATGATGTACATCTGGTCCACCTTGTCGGCCAGATCCAGCGCATCGATGGTCAGTTCAATGTCCATGTTGCCCTTGATGCGTCGACGCCCCATCGCGTCTGTAAACTCGCGGGCAGCCTTTGTAACGACCGTGTAGCCATTATAATCCAGCCAGTCGACCAAAGGTCGAATAGATGAGTACTCATCATTTTCAACAAGAGTCGTATAATAAAATGCGCGAATTAGGTATCCGCGGCCTTGAAATTCTTTCAGAAGGCGACGGTAATCGATATCAAAGCCAAGAGCTTTTGATGTGGCGTAGAGGTTAGCGCCATCAATGAAAATCGCAATCTTGGGCTGCATGCCAGGTAACCTTCGTAACTGTCGCTGAATTCCGACAAGACAAAGCTTGTTCCGATACAATCAGCCTTGCGTGTCCAATAACTTTGACGGGAATGTTATTCAACAGTCCGAAAGCGAGTTTAGGGCAATTTCGCGGCGTATGCGGTCAGCTAAGCGGCATCTAACCGTAACGGCGGCTAATCTGGCGGTTGGGTTCGTGAATGCGGACGCGCCTTACAAACTCCGGCTACCAGGCTTCGTGGCCGGAATCGCCGAAAGCTCCGGCGGCAGCGCGTCGGCCGGATAGGCGGGAACGTCGAGTTCGACCAGGGAAACCAGCGGCACGCCCAACGCCGCGCGGCCGGCCGAACGGTCGACAAGGCAGGCCGCACCGACAATGGTCCCAGGCTGATGCGCGATTGCCAGGCATTCGCGCGACGAAAGCCCGGTGGTGACGATGTCCTCGACCATCAGCACGCGCGCTCCGGCGGGAATTGCTAATCCGCGCCTGAGTTGGAACACGCCATTTTCACGCTCGACGAAGACAGCCTTTGCGCCCAGGTGCCGTGCCGTTTCATAGCCCGGGACGATGCCGCCGACCGCAGGCGAAACAACCATGTCGATCCGGCCGAAGCGGGCCTCAACCTTGCGGGCAAGGGCCTCGCACAGGCGCGCGGTGCGGGCCGGGTCCATGAAGACGAACATCTTCTGCAGGAAGATCGGGCTGTGCAGTCCTGACGACAGGATGAAATGCCCTTCCAGCAAGGCGCCTGCCTCGCGGAACTCCGTCAGAACCACGTCCGGTGTCATGCTTGGATCCTTCCGTTGTGCGTGGCCTCAATGGCGCATGTCCTGAGGCAGGTCCAGCGCCAAAACACGCATCCCGCTTTCGCGGCAAGCCACGACCCGTCAGGCGATGATCCGCTCCACCGCGCTGACCACGGGCTTTTGCCGCAACTCGCTGATGATGGCGTTGAGATGCTTGAGGTCCCACACCGTGAGATCGACCGTCATGTCGGTGAAGTCGGAATTTGGCCGGTCCATCTTGACCGAGTCGATGTTGCCATCATGCTCGGCAATCACCGTGGTGATCTGGGCAAGGGTTCCCGGCTCGTTGATCGATTGCAGGGCGATGCGGGCGGGAAAACGCCGTTTGCGCTTGTCTTCGAGGTCCCAGCGCACATCGAGCCAGCGTTCGGGCTCGTTGTCGAAGGCGGCCAGGGCCGGCGACTGGATCGGATAGATCGTTACGCCTTCGCCTGCGCTCATGATGCCCACGATCCGATCGCCGGGCACCGCCCCGCCATTGGGCGGGAACCGCACGGCCAGATCGCTGCCCATGCCTGCGATCGGAATGGCGTTGCCATCGTCGGCCTTGGGCAGCTTGAACTTGAGGTTCTCGCCCTGCTTGAGGTCGAACCAGCCCGGTCCGGCGCCGCCGTCCGGAATCGGCCGCTTCTCGGTCTCGAGATCGGGATAGACGGCGCGCACCACGTCGCCCGAGAACATCTCGCCGCGCCCGACCGAAGCCAGGACATCCTCGACGCTGGCGCGCGCCAGACGGGGCAGGGCGGCCTTCAGCTTCTCGTCGTTCAGCGGCCGGCCGGCGCGGTCGAAGGCACGGTCGAGGATCTGTCGCCCGAGCCCGGCATATTGCCTGCGCACCGCAGCGCGCGTGGCACGCCGGATGGCCGCACGAGCCTTGCCGGTGACCACCAGCGATTCCCAGGCAGCAGGCGGGACCTGACCGTTCGAGCGCACGATCTCGACCTCGTCGCCGTTCTGCAATTCAGTCAGCAGTGGCGCGTTACGGCCGTTGATCTTCGAGCCGACAGCTGAGTTGCCGACATCCGTATGGACGGCATAGGCGAAATCGATCGGCGTGGCGCCGCGCGGCAGCGCGATCAACAGCCCCTTGGGTGAGAAGCAGAACACCTGGTCGTGGAACAGTTCGAGTTTTGTGTGCTCCAGGAACTCCTCCGGGCTCGCGCTCTCGGCCAGGGTGTCCACGGTCCGCCGGAGCCACTGGTAGGCGCTCGACTCGGTCATGTCCTTGGCGCTGATCGTGCGTCCGTCCTTGTAGATCGCATGGGCGGCCACGCCGAACTCGGCGACGCGGTCCATGGCTTCTGTCCGGATCTGCAGTTCGACGCGCTGATGGCCGGGGCCGACGACGGTGGTATGGATCGAGCGGTAATCATTCTGCTTCGGCGTCGAGATGTAGTCCTTGTAGCGGCCCGGGACCATGGCCCAGGTCGTGTGGATCACGCCGAGCACGCGGTAGCAGTCCTCGACATTGGCTACGATGACCCGGAACCCGAAAATGTCGGACAGTTGCTCGAATGAGATCGACTTGCGCTCCATCTTGCGCCACACCGAGTAAGGTCGCTTGGCCCGCCCGGTGACGGTCGCGGTGATGCCGCGTTCGGCAAAACGTTGCCCGAGCTCGGCTTCGATCTCGCCGATCGGCCCCTGGTTGATATCGACAAAGCCGGCCAGCTTGGCCGTGATCAGCGCGTGCGCATCGGGTTTGATGTGGCGGAAGGCGAGTTCTTCCAGCTCCTCCCGGATTTCCTGCATGCCCATGCGCCCGGCCAGTGGCGCGTAGATTTCGACCGTTTCCTCTGCGATGCGCAGGCGCTTGTCGCTGCGCATGTGGTCGAGCGTGCGCATGTTGTGCAGGCGGTCCGCCAGTTTCACCAGCAGCACGCGCACATCGGCGGCGACGGCGAGCAGCAGCTTGCGGAAGTTCTCGCCTTGCGTCGCCTTCTTGGAGACGAAGTCGAGCTTCTTCAGCTTTGTCAGCCCGTCGACAAGCGTGGCGATTTCGCTGCCGAACAGGTGCCGGATCTCGTCGATCGTGGCGGCGGTGTCTTCGACGGTATCGTGCAGGACGGCGGCGATGATGGTTGCATCATCAAGGCGCATGTCGGTGAGGATCGCCGCGACCTCGAGGGGGTGGGCGAAGAAGGGGTCACCCGAGGCCCGTTTCTGCGAGCCATGCGCCTTCATCGCGTAGACATAGGCGCGATCAAGCATCTGCTCGTCGGCGTTCGGGTTGTAACGCTTGACCCGGTCGACGAGTTCGTATTGCCGCATCATGGGCGCGCTTGATCCACTGCGTGATGGGAGCCGGACAGCAATATTCGGCGCGGCGCGCATTGCATCAAGACAATTTGGCAACGGCGCGGCGAAAAAAGCGCGGCGTCTTCGATATCCCTGCAGGACAACAAAATACCCGGCCTTGCGGGCCGGGTCATTGGTTCCAACTTTTCAGCAGACAGCGATCAGTCCTCGTCATCGTCCCGGCTGTTGCCTGAGGGCGCCACGAGGCCGTCGAGCCCGCGCAGCAGATCTTCCTCGCTCATGCGATCGAATGCGACATCGGCATCGTCCACGCTGGCGGCCTTGGCGGCGGCCGGCGCGCTGCTGGCCAGCATCGGCACGGTCTCGGGTTCGGGCTCGTCCACTTCCACATGCTTCTGCAACGAGTGGATCAGATCTTCCTTGAGATCGCCGGGGGCGATCTTGGAATCTGCGATTTCGCGCAAGGCGACAACCGGGTTCTTGTCATTGTCGCGCGGGACGAGAATCGACGACCCCGAAGCGATCATGCGCGCGCGGTGGCTCGCCAGCAGCACGAGTTCAAAGCGGTTATCGACCTTGTCGATGCAGTCTTCAACGGTGACGCGAGCCATGAACGGCGTCCCTCTCATCTCAACATGAATGGAAATCTGCGCCGCTGATACACGGCGACATGGTGAAAGGCAAGGATGGAACGGACCGTCTCGGGAACGCTGTTATCCGTCGGGTCTGATCACAGCCTTCCGTCTGCCCAGTCCCGGAGCATCGATGTACCACGCACTGCGTTCCGGCATGGCCGACCGCCCGGCGCGCCTGCGCAGCGCAATGTCGACGCGTTCACTGCTCCAGCGCCAAGCCATGTCCAGATCGAGGGCCTCTCCATGGCGGAAAGCCCAGCTGACGCCGTCATCCTCGAAATGGCGGCCCGTTCCGCGGCCGGTTGAACCGGCAAGCGCGAGATAGAGCCGTCGTGCAGGCGCGTCATGCGGCTTCACGTCCGGTGTGGTGGCGGCGAGCGCCAGCGCAGCGCCGACCCGCACGAAGACCGGCGGCCTGCCGAGCGGCGCCTTGACCGTGACGGCCTTGCCCGCCGGATGAAGCGTGCCGGAGTGAAATTCGATCCAGCCCTTCGGACCTTTCGGCAAGTACTGGGTCTTGGTCCTGGCGCCTTCGCTGACGACCGGCGAGAACAGCACATCTGGCCCCAGCATCATCGCGTCCTGATCCTCATAGGCGCGTGGATCGTCCGGGAAGGCATCGAATAGCGGCCGGATGATCGGCGAGCCATCCTGATGCGCCTGATGCGCCAGCGTGTACATCAGGGGCAGGAAGGTTGTGCGCAGATTGAGCGCGGCCCTGATCTGCGGCAGTACCTCGGGATGCAGCCAGGGGACTGTGGCGGCCTCCCATCCGAAGGCGACGTCCGGCTTCCACGAGTTCATCACCGCCCGTGGATGCAACGCCGCCATCTCGACCATGCGGCACAGCAGCTCCGGGCCCGGGCGGGGGCCGGTGAAGCCGCCGATGTCGTGGCCAACCTTGGACTGGCCGGACAGCGCAAGCGACAGCGCATTGCGCAGGTTCCATTTCAGCGTGTGCCAGGACGTGTAGTTGTCGCCCGTCCAGGTCTCGCCATAGCGTTGCAGGCCCGCCGGGCCGGCCCGCGTGATCGTGAAGGGCCGCAACTCGGGGCTGCGGCTTTGCGTCGCCTCGAAGGTGGCGCGCGTCATCAGCAGCGCGTGCAGGGGCCGCGCGGCAGGCGCTGCGAAGGGCTTGCCAAAGCCCGTCGCGGTCGCGTCCTCGCGCCCGATCTCATACTCGTTGTTGTCGTTCCAGCCCGCCGTGAAACCGACATCCAGCACCTGCCGCTTCAGCCGCTCCTGCCACCAGGCGATCATCACCGGATTGGTGAAGTCGAGATAAGAGCCCATCCCGTCCCAGAACTGCTCCAGCACCGGCTCGCCCGAAGCATCCTTGATGAAGCCACCCGCTGCCTTGACCTCGGCATAGTCGGGATGGTCGTTGATAAGCACCGGCTTGAGGTTGGCCACGGTGGGCAAATCCATCGCGGACAGCTTGGCGAACAGCGCGCCCGGGTCCGGAAACTTGTCCCTGTTCCAGGTGAAGACATAGCGGCGCTTTCCGCGGCTCGAATAGCCGGATCCGAAATGGATCGCGCTGATCGGAATCTGCTCGGCCCTGCAGCGGTCGGCGAAAGCGCTGATGATCGCCTGGGCGTTGGGGTCATCGGCATGGTGCATGGTGGTGAAGGCGAAGCCGAAGCTCCATCGCGGTGACAGGGCGGGACGGCCCGTCAGCAGCGTGAAGCGGCGCGTCACCGCGGCGAGGTCGGGGCCTGCGATGAGCCACAGGTCAAATCCCGGCTCCTCGGCCTCCACATAGCGGTAGATGCCGTGATAGTTCGAGCGCTCCGCCCCGATATCGAAGGTCATCGGGGCGAGCGAATCGTAGAACAGCCCGCCCGTCACGTTGCCTGACTGCACCGCCAGATAGGGCACATGCTTGTAAAGCGGATCGCCGATCTCGGCGTCATAGCCGAGCGCGTCGAGCTGCAGGATTCGGAAGCGGCGGCCCGTGCGATCCAGCGGTCCGGTCTTGTCGCCGAGGCCGAAATGCCTATCGCCGAACGGCCTGTGCTGGAAATGCCGGATGTGACGGCCGTTTTCGGTGAGCGCGAAGCCGCCGGTCTCCCGGTCGCTGACCCAGGGCAGCCAGGCATCGCCGACACGCTGCTCCACATCGACTCTGAAGGGCCGGGTGCCGATGCGGACGCGAAAATCGCCGCCCGTCAGCACCGCGCCGCCATCCTGCATCGCCAGTTCGGTCACCGGCGGATCGAACCCTGCCATATCGTCGCGGTTGCGTCCCTCCCATGGGACATCACCCTGAGGCGCCACCATCCAGCTGCGATCCAGCGGCAGGCCGCCGGCCGGCTCGATAACGATTCGCATCAGATGCGGCGCCATGCACCGGATGCGAAGGCGCCAGTCGCCGTCGAGGGCCGCGTCAAGGCCATGGGGATGCGGACTGAAGGCGCCCGCGTTCTGGAAGATGCGCATGTCTGGACTCAGGTGAGGGGCGGAAAGACTTTGCCGCTGGCTACATCGAACAGATGGCGCAATGCGGGATCGGCGAGCCTGAGGCCAACCGTATCGCCACGGACGACCCGGGTCTGCCCGGCGAGCCGGACCGAGAGCCCTTCTCCAGATGGCATTGCGCCATGCAGATAGCTTTCGCCGCCGAGCTGCTCGGTGATCGTCACGTTAAGGTTCACATCACCCTGGCCGGCGTCCGTGACGGTGATGTGTTCGGGTCTGACGCCAAGCTTGACCGGCGCACCGCTCGCGGCCGCCTGCGCCATGCAGGGCACGCTGACGCTGCCGCCGGCATCAAGCGCGACGGTGGCCGAGGCCTGATCCGTCGAAGCCAGCTCGCCGGTCAGGAAGTTCATCCGCGGCGAGCCGATGAAGCCTGCCACGAACAGGTTGGCCGGGCGGTTGTACAAGTCCAGCGGTCGGCCGAACTGCTCGAGCCGGCCGTCCTTCAGCACCGCGATCCGGTCCGCCATGGTCATGGCCTCGACCTGGTCATGGGTAACATAGATCATGGTGTTGCCGAGGCGCTGGTGCAGGTTGCCGATCTCGACGCGCATCTGCACGCGCAACTCGGCGTCGAGGTTCGACAGCGGCTCGTCGAACAGGAAGATCTTCGGCTCGCGCACGACGGCCCGCCCGATGGCGACGCGCTGGCGCTGGCCGCCGGACAGCTGGCCGGGCCGCCGTTCCAGAAGCTTGTCCATCTGCAGCATGCGCGCTGCCTCCGCCACGCGCCGCTCGATTTCGGGTTTCGGGGTCTTGAGGTTCTCGAGGCCGAAGGAGAGGTTCTGCCGCACGCTCATGTGCGGATAGAGCGCATAGGACTGGAACACCATCGCAAGTCCGCGCTCGGCGGCGGGGATGTCGTTGACGACGGCGCCGTCGATGGTCACGTCGCCGGTCGAGACGGGTTCGAGCCCGGCGATCATGCGCAGCAGCGTCGACTTACCGCACCCGGACGGACCGACGAACACGATGAACTCGCCATGATTGATGGCAAGGTCGATGCCATGGATCACGGTGGTCGTGCCGAAGGTCTTGGTGACCTTTTTCAGTTCCAGCGTGGCCATTACTTCAACCCTGTATTGGCGATGCCAGTGGTGATGTGCTTCTGCAGGAACACGAACACCAGCGTGACCGGCATCAAGGTCAGCACCGTCATCGCAAGCAGATAGTGCATGTTGTCGTTGAGCTCGCCCTTGAAGGTCGAGAGCCCCAGCTGCAGCGTGAACACCTCAGACTGGGTCAGCACGATCAGCGGCCACATGAAGTCGTTCCAGCGCCACATGACCGACAGGATGGCCAGCACCGACAGCGCCGGCATCGACAGCGGCAGCATGATCCGCCAGAAGATCTTCCACTCGGACGCGCCATCCATCCGTGCGGCTTCCAGCAGTTCATCGGGGATGGTCAGCATGTACTGGCGCAGAAGGAACACGCCGGTCGGGGTGGCGACGGCGGGAATGATGACGCCCCAGAGCGAGTTGAGCATGCCGAGCGAACTCACGGTCATGAACAGCGGCACAAGGATCACGGTCGGCGGGATCAGCAAGGTCGCCACGATGACCAGCACGATCGCATCGCGGCCCCTGAACTTGTATTTCGACAGGGCAAAGGCGGCCATGGCGTTGACAACCAGCGTCATCAGCGTGGCCACGACCGTGACAAAGGTCGAATTCCAGAAATAGCGCAGGAAGTTGAAGGTGCGCGACTGGGTCGAGCCGATGGTCGGATCGGTGTAGTTTTCCCAGCGCGGGCTGATCACGTCCTTGCGGCTGAGCGCCGTGCGCGGCGCCTCGAAGATATCGCCTGGCTTGCCCAGTTCGTAAACGCGCGCATTGGCGCCGCGCGGGCCGACGAAGGCGACATCCGCCTTGCTGCCGTCCGGCCGGGTCAGCTCGAAAACATTGAGTTGCCGCTGGCCGTCAGGCGCCGGCGTCGTCACCTGCTCATAGGGCAGCAGGCGCGGGTCGTTTTCGACCAGCGCACGCGGCGACTTGATCGAGGACATGAACATCCAGAAGATCGGCAGCAGCACCAGCATCACGCCAATGGCGAGATAGGTGTAGGACAGCCAGTCGGTCCAGTGCAGCCCGCTGCGGCCGCGCCGTGCGCCCAGAAAGCCGGTGACATCGGTGGTCGTGATCATCCGCCCGCCTTCTTTCTGGTCGCTGCCAACTGGCCGAGCGTGAGGATCAGCAGCAGCCCCGCCACCAGCACCGATGACGCCGCCGCGATGCCGTAGCGCTTGGCGTCGCCGATGAAGGCGCTCTCGTAGACATGCTGGATGATCATCTTGGTGGCCTGTCCCGGACCGCCGCCGGTCAGGACGTAGACCTCGTCGAAGACCTGGAAGGCGCGGATCAGGCTCAGCACCAGTACGACGATCATGGTCGGCATCAGAAGCGGCAGCGTGATGCGCCAGAAGGCTCGGGACTTGGAGGTGCCGTCCATCTCAGCCGCCTCGTAGAGATCCTTGGGGATGGCCTGCAAGCCGGCCAGCAGGATCAGCATGTAAAAGCCCAGATGCCCCCAAGTGTAAACGAAAATCACCCAGAACATCGGCCAGCCCGAGCGCGTGTCGATCAGCCAGTTGATCGGACGGTAGTCGGCCAGCGTCAGACCTGAACGTCCCGCCAGCAAGGCGAGCCCGGCGGCGGCAAGGACGGCGCAGCCCAGACGGAGCAGCCATGGCGGCAGGGTCCTGACGCGCCTGGCGAGCAGGCTGCCCAAGGGCCAGCCGATCAACAGGCCGAAAGCCACGAGAACGCCGAAATAGCCCGGGCCGCCGACAAGACTGTTCCAGGCCGTTGTCCCGTCGTCGAGCAGCGCATTCAGGATGCCGCGCCGCTTCAGGATCCAGTCCCAGATGACGGCGATCACGACCGGCGACAGCATCACCGGATAGAAAAACACCGCCCGCCAGAAGCCGCGCGCCCGTATGTCGCGGTTGAGCACCACCGCCGTCACCAGCGCCACCACGATCATGATCGGCACTTGCACGACGGCGAAGAACAGCGTGTTCCACAATCCCGTCCAAAATGAAAAACCAGCCACCGGGCAGGTGCGCGGGTCGAGATAGCTCGGGCAGTCCAGCAATTCGCGGAAATTGCTCAGGCCGACGAAGGGCCGTTCGGCCAACAGCACCGATTGTCCGCCGGTGAAGGCGATGTAGAAATTCAGGATCATCGGCCAGAATGAGAACAGGCCGAACACCAGCAGGTTCGGAACGAGGAACACATAGGCCATCCGGTTCGCGCCGATATGGCCCTGCAAGGCGCGGAACGGCCCGTCGAGCACATCGCCCAGCATCGTCCAGCCCCAGGCAACAGGGTTGAGGGCAGGAGCTGAGGCTGTCGTGGGCGCAGGAGACGGAGGCGTCATGAACCTGTCCTACTACATGAAGGTGCTGTGAAATAAAGCGGGCCGCAGTGCTGTCGCAGGTCCGGACTTGTCGCGGCAATCGCCACCTGATCCAGGCGGCGGGAGGAGCGACATCATGGCCGCCGTCATCCGGTGGCCATGAGAGGGATGCACATGAGGTTCGGGTGTGAGCCCCGTCCTCACTTCTTGACGGCGTTGTCGATCTCTTCCTGAACCTTGGCGTAGGCCTGCGCCGTGGTCAGCGTGCCGGTGATCGCCTGCGCCACATAGTTCACAGTTGCGTTGAAGATCGCCACGTTGCGCTGATACGCCTGAAGCTGGTGCGCGATCGGCGAGATCTTCTCGAAGTCGGCGGTGAACTGTTTCAGCGCGGCCTGCGTCGCGGGGCCGACATCCTTGCCATAGTTCAGGCCCTTGGCGGCAATGCCCTTGTGGGCCGGGATCTGCACCGTCTTCTCATAGTATTCGGTCAGGATCGGCTCGGAGACCATGAACTCCATGACCTTGGCCACCTCGGCCGGGTGCTTGGTGGATTTGAAGGCCACCATGGCCGCGCCGCCGGGCATGGCCGAGCAGCCGGCAGGACCGCAGGGCTGGGCCGGCACGATCCACTCGAACTTGTCGCCGATGTCGGACTGGAACTTCTGGATCATCCACGACCCGGCGATGTGCATCACCACGTCGCCATTGATGAACATGTCGCCGGCGTTCTTCCACTTGGCGCCGGCCGCGCCAGGCCACAGGTCCTGCGGCATCAGCCCGTCCTTGTGCCAGGTGATCATGCGCTCCGACATCGCCTTGAAGCCGTCATCGACCACTGCGCTCGGGTTGCCGGAGGCGTCGAAATACTTCGCGCCATAGGAAATCGCCGGGCCGGCAAAGCGGTGGCCGGTGCGGTCCATCACCATGCCGGCATAGACCTTCAGCTTCTTCTGGACTTCGCCGGTGGCCTTGGCCCAATCATCCCAGGTTGCGCCGGGCGCCGGCAGCTTGACGCCGGCCTGATCGAACATCGTCTTGTTGACGAAGGGGCCGGTCACGGTAAGCTGCGTCATCCAGCCGTAAACGCCCTTGTCATTCGGCCCCACCCGCATCCAGGGCAGCGTCGAGGCAAAGTTGGTTTCCCAGTTGGCCGCGTTGATGTAGGGGCGCAGGTCGAGATAGTACCTGTTGAGGCCGCCCAGATTGGTGACGCGGGCCATGTCCGGCGCCTCGCCGCCTTGAAGGCGGGTTTCGAGCTGTTCGCGGATGACGGCGAAGCCGACCTTGTCGATCGTGACCTTGATGGTGGGATTGGCCTTTTCGAACCGGTCGAGCAGTTCGCGCGTGACATCGCACTCATTGGCGTCAGCATAGCACAGATAGCGCAGGTTCACGGTCTGCGCGCTGACGGATGTCGCATAAGCGGCGGCGGAAGCGGTCAGCGCAAAAGCAAACACGCCTGCCTTGTGAAGCATGGTGGTCATGATGGTCTTCTCCCTGAGAGCCGCGATAGGCCCATTCTTGATTTTCTGAAGCTCCCGAACAGGAACGAGGCGCGGAGTCGGAAACTTGTCTTGACCGATGGTCGCAAAGGCCGCTCCCTTGTGTCAAGCAAGTTACGGGTTTTCTGGGCTCTTTGTGCGGGCGACTGGGGCGGAACCCATCAGAAATGGTGAATTTTCGAGCATGACGGACGAATCCCCTCGATCCCGTGCCGCGTTGCGCGCCCTCCTGGGCAATCTCGCCGACACGGTTTTCAGCCTTGCAAGCCAGACCCCGATATCATTGGCGGTGCCCTCCATGCGCGCCGTCACGCTTGACCTTCGCGCCAGCGACGGCAGCCGGGTAAGGGGAATTCTGACAGGGCCAGCAGGGGAATGGCAGGACCTGCCGGCCGTGCTCTACTGCCACGCACACGGCAATCGCCATGCGATCGGCGCATCCGAACTGCTGGACGGGCGACCAGCCATCCTTGATCCACCCTACGGCGAGGCGCTGGCCGCGCGCGGGCTGATCGCGCTGTGCATCGACATGCCGACCTTTGGCGGACGGGCCGGCGATACAGAATCAGGCTTGGCGAAGCGGCGCTTGTGGGAAGGGCGGACGCTGTTCGGCCAGATGCTCGCCGATCTTGGTGGCGCGCTGGCGCTTCTCAGGGCGCTGCCCGGCGTCGATCCGGACCGCATCGGCGTCATGGGCCTGTCGATGGGAGCCACCCACGCCTTCTGGCTCGGGGCGCTTCACCCTGACATGAAGGTCATCGCGCACCTGTGCTGCTTCGCCGATCTTGCGACCCTGGTGGAGACCGGCGCGCACGACCTGCACGGACACTACATGACCGTGCCGGGCCTTCTGCCGCTCTTTTCGACCGGCCGTATCGCTGGCCTCGCTGCGCCGACGCCTCAACTCGCCATGATGGGCCACCTTGACCCGCTGACGCCGCCGGCAGCCATCGACCGTGCGGTTTCGGAGGCCCGCGCCGCCTATGCCGCCGCCGGCGTAGCGGAGGCTTTCGAGGTGCTTGTCAGCGACGACACGGGCCATGTCGAGACGCCCGCAATGCGCGCCGCGACGCTGGCCTTCCTCAGCCGGACGCTCAGCCCTGCTCAGCCGGGGTGAAGTTCATCGCCACCCCGTTGATGCAGTAGCGCAGCCCGGTCGGCGGCGGGCCGTCCGGAAAGACATGGCCGAGGTGGCCGCCGCAATTGGCGCAATGCACCTCCGTGCGGATCATGCCCCAGCTTCTGTCCGTGGTGGTCTCGACGGCGCCCTCCAGCGGATCGTTGAAGCTTGGCCAGCCGGTGCCGCTCTCGAACTTCCGCGTCGCCACGAACAGCGGCTGGTCGCAGCCGGCGCACGAGAAGGTGCCGGCCCGCTTCTCGACGTTCAGCGCACAGCTGCCGGCGCGTTCGGTGCCGTGGCCGCGCAGGATGTCATACTGCTCGGCGGTCAGTCTCTTGCGCCATTCAGCATCGCTGAGCGCGAACGGGAACGTCTTGGCGGGCGTCTTGGCGCCGAAGATGGACATGGGCAGGTCTCCTTGAACTCACTGTTGTTTCAGGATCGGTCGGGTGGCAAGCGCGTCCTCGCGGCGCGGCCGGCTGGCGAGGCGGCGGGCAAGCTGGATCAGCGCCAGCCCGAGCCCCGCCCACAGCACCCACCAGGCCGGGCGCAGCTCGGGCAGGAAGTCCCGCACCTCGCCGTACGCCGGGGATGCCTGCAGGCGGTCGACGCCGGCGCCGAGCTCCGCACGCCATCCCGGCACG
>JAPLOW010000166.1:14114-18714 GCA_026400555.1 Hyphomicrobiales bacterium | reverse complement strand
GCCATGACGTGGCCGCCACAAGCGTGTTCCGCGAGATTGCGCGCCTGACGGGCGGGGCCTATGCACGCTTCGACGCCGGTTCGGCGGCGCAGTTGCTCGACCTGCTCAAGGCTGCGGCCTCGTATGCGGCGGGCGGGCGAACCGCTCTGGCGAGACTGGCCGAGCGACAGGGTGGCGCGCAAATGTTGCTGTCGCAGATGAAGGGCAAGGCCTGATGGCGCTTCTGTATGGACTGGCCGCGCTGATTGCTGTCTGGTGGGTCGCAAAACTGTTTGCGGGCTCCAACCCGGCGCTTCTGGCCGGGTGGCTGAAAAAGATCGGCGGCGTCGCCTCGATGGCGCTTGCGGCGCTGCTGTTTATGCGCGGGCGGCTCGACATGGCCATGCTGGTCGGCGGGTTCGGTGCCTGGCTGCTCGGCTGGGCCTACAGCCATCCGTTCGCGCAATGGACCAACAGCTGGAGGACCAGCGCGGGCAAGGTCTCCAAGGTTGCGTCGCGCTCCATCGAAATGGAACTGGACCATGACAGCGGCGACATGCGCGGTACAGTGCTCGACGGTGCGTTCAAGGGCCGCGAGCTCGCCAGCCTGACCCATCAGGAATTGAACGCCCTGCTGGCCGAGCTTACGACCAGCGATCCCGATGCGGCGAAGCTGCTAGAGGCTTATCTGGACCGCCGGTTTGCCCGACGGGGTGCGGACGCTGAGCCGGATCGTGACGCGGGGCTGGATAGCGTGCGCAAGCCTGGCGCGATGACCAAACAGGAGGCTTATGACATCCTGGGGCTTCAGCCGGGGGCCGACAAGGATGCGATCCGCCAGGCCCATCGGGCGCTGATGAAGCGGATTCACCCGGACGCCGGAGGCACAAGCGCTCTCGCCGCGCGTGTCAACGAGGCCAAGGACATTCTTCTGAAGTGAGATGTTGTCAGGCAGCGACATGATGGCCGTCCTCAGCCGCGGGTGGCGAAGCAGGAGAAACCGTTCCGCTTGAGATCGCGGCAGGCGTTATTGGCGTCAGACTGGTCATCGAAGCCGGCGAAGCGCGCACGGAAGAGCGTGGCGCCGCCGCGTTCGACCGTTTCGGTGAAGCCGCGGGCATCGGCCAGGGAACGGGCTTTCGCCTTGGCATTGCTGATGATGCCCTTGGCCTTGCCCTCGTCATCGGTCGCGCCAAGCTGGATCACCCAGCCCGAAACGGGCGCCTGAGCCTTCTCTGGTGCCTTCGCGATCGACGAGGTCACCTGAACGTTCGCCGGCGGACGTGGGGCGGCTGCGCGGGACGGCTGCTGCTCGATAGCGACCGGCGGCGCAACCACCGGAGCAGGACGAACGGGCTGGGCTGACGCTACCTGCACCTGCTGGCGTTGGGCCGGCTCGACGATGATCTTCGGCGCATCAACCTTCGCGACAGGGGCGGGCGGGCGGATCTCGCGACCGGCAATCGCTGCGGACGCGCCGGCCGACCAGCGCATGGCCGGAGCAGACGTCGAAGTCGGCGTCGGAGCCGCGAAGGCCTGCGCTGTCGTGGATGCTACGACGGGGCGGACCTGGGCGAGGTCAAGCGGGCGCGCCGCCGGCCTGATGGCCGGGGCGGCGGCCACTGGAACCTCGCGGGCGGCAGGGCGCACCGGTTCGGCAGCTGCAACGGTCATACGGGACCGCTCGGCCGCTGCTGGCTCGCGGCGCACGGGTTCGGCCTCGCGCTCGGTTTCGGGAAGTTGGGCGACCAGCGACGTTCGCGGACCGGTCGCTGCCCGCGGCAGGTGCGCGACCACAAGATTCGCCATGATCTGGTCACGGGAACTGCCGGAACGTCCACCCAGAACAATGGAGACGATATGGCGGCCATCAGCCTTGGCAGAGGTCATCAGATTGAAGCCGGAATTGCGCGTGTATCCGGTCTTGATGCCATCGACCCCTTCGACGCGGCCGAGCAATTTGTTGTGGTTGCGATGGTTGCGGCCAGCGTATTCGAAGTTGCGTGCCTGAAACAGATGATACTGGCGCGGGAAGCGCTCCTGGATGGCGCGGGCGAGGATGGTCAGATCGCGTGCAGTGGTGACCTGCTCGGCGTCCGGCAGGCCGGACGCATTTCTGAAGACGGTGCGCGACATGCCGAGCGAGCGGGCGCGGCGGGTCATCTGCTCGGCGAAGGTTTCCTCATCGCCCGCGACGTTTTCGGCCACGACCACCGCAACGTCGTTGGCCGACTTGGTGATCAGCGCCATGATCGCGTCCTCGACGTCGATCGTCTCGCCGGCCTTCAGTCCAAGCTTCGAGGGCGGGCGGGCCGCGGCATAGGATGACACGCGCAGCGGCGAGGTCATCGAGAAACGCCCGCGTTCCATCTGTTCGAACAGCATGTAGAGCGTCATGACCTTGGTGATGGACGCCGGATGACGCAACGCGTTCTCATTGACCGCGTGCAGCGTGCGGCCGGTCTTTGCGTCGATCACCATCGCCGCATAGGGGGGAGTGTAGCCGCCGCGGAATTTCTTCTTGCGGGCCGCTTCCGCGGGGTTGGCGAATGCGAGGACCGTGAACACCGCCAGCGCACAGGTCCCGATGACCGCAGGCCAGCGCCCGCCACGCTTCAAGGTCGCAAATATCGACATGAATTCACACCCGCACGCACCACAACTCTCGGTCCGGATGCTGCCGTGGCAGATCGGACACATCATCGGATGTTAGTCGGGTGCGGTTACCCGCTGGTTAAAGAGGTCCGTTTTCGAGGTCGCATTCAACGATGGTGCAATGCAGCGAGTGCCTTGACATTCATGTTGCGATGCACAATATGTGCGATATCAGATCGCGGTGAACCATCGTTGTCTGCCGAAACGAAACCGGGGCGAGCGCCCCAGAGCCAGAGGCGGCCGCGCAGGCCGTAGTGATCCCATGATGCAGCAGTTTGAAGCCATCCAGAAGGTCGGCAAAGAGAACGTCGACGCCGCCCTCAAGTCCTTCGGCGCAGCCTCCAAGGGTCTGCAGGCGATCGCTGTCGAGTCGTCCGACTACACCAAGAAGTCGTTCGACCAGGGAACAGCAATGGTCGAGAAGCTCGTTGCCGTGAAGACGATCGACAAGGCCATCGAGCTCCAGAGCGATTTCGCCAAGAGCGCCTATGAAGGTTTCGTCGCCCAGGCCACCAAGATCGGCGAACTCTACACCGCCATGGCCAAGGACGCGTTCAAGCCGTTCGAAGCCGTAATCGCCAAGGCCACCCCTTCGGCCAAGTGATGCCGGCCGGCGCGGCGGGGCGGGCCACGCGGCCTTCCTGACGCGTCCGTCTGATCGGATTTGTCGGAAACCCGGTCCGTGTGGCCGGGTTTTTGCTTTTGCGCAGCCAAGTGGCCGGACGCTCCGCTGCTGGCGCGAAAGCCATGACTTCGGCGCCGTACGGTGTAAATCTGTTGTGATGGGGGTTCGTCCGCACTGGCGAAGCGGCGAGGTCAACTATACATTCAGGCAGGATTGGACGAACCGGGAATGGCCGACAACTGCGCATGATGATCATAGAAAAGCACTGCGACCTGCCGGGTGTTCACGTGGCCGCCGGGCCGGATCTGGCCAAGACGCCGCGCGAGCCGAAGGACGGCGGCAGCGGCTCAGGCACCGCTGTCATCACGCGCACCAAGACGCAGACCAAGAAACCCCATCTGTATCGCGTGCTTTTGCTCAACGATGATTACACGCCGATGGAATTCGTGATCCACGTGCTCGAGCGTTTCTTCAACAAGACCCGTGACGAAGCGACCCAAATCATGTTGCATGTGCACCATAACGGCGTCGGTGAGTGTGGCGTGTTCACCTATGAGGTGGCGGAGACCAAGGTCACGAATGTGATGGACTTTGCCAGAAAGCATCAGCATCCGCTGCAATGCGTGATGGAAAAGAACTAGGAGAGCCCGATGCCCAGTTTTTCCCGCAGCCTCGAGCAAGGGCTCCACAGGGCTCTCGCCCTGGCCAACGAACGCCGGCATGAATATGCGACGCTGGAGCATCTGCTGCTTGCCCTTGTCGATGATCACGATGCCGCCGCCGTGATGCGGGCGTGCAGCGTCGACCTCGAACTGCTGAAGCGCAATCTTGTCGAATATGTCGAGAACGAGCTGTCCAATCTGGTTCACGAGGGCCGGGATGACGCGAAGCCGACGGCCGGGTTCCAGCGCGTCATCCAGCGCGCCGTGATCCATGTTCAGTCGTCCGGCCGCGAAGAGGTCACCGGCGCGAATGTGCTGGTCGCGATCTTCGCCGAGCGCGAGAGCCATGCCGCGTACTTCCTGCAGGAGCAGGACATGACGCGCTATGACGCGGTCAACTACATTAGCCACGGGATCGCCAAACGGGCCGGTTCGTCGGAGCCGAGGCCGGTGCGCGGCGCCGATGAGGAGAATGAAGGGCGCGACAAGCGCGAGGAGCAGGCGCAGGACGGCGACGACAAGAAGAAGAAAAAGGAAGGCGCGCTGGAGAGTTACTGCGTCAACCTCAATGTGAAAGCAAGGAATGGCCGGATCGACCCGTTGATCGGGCGCGAGGCTGAGGTGCAGCGCACGATCCAGGTCCTGTGCCGGCGCCAGAAGAACAACCCGCTGCTGGGCG
>JAPLOW010000166.1:0-14075 GCA_026400555.1 Hyphomicrobiales bacterium | reverse complement strand
AGACAGCCATCGCCGAAGGCCTCGCGCGCAAGATCATCATGGGCGAGGTTCCGGAAGTGCTGGAGGACGCCACCGTGTTCTCGCTCGACATGGGCACGCTGCTGGCCGGAACGCGCTATCGCGGCGATTTCGAGGAGCGCCTCAAGCAGGTGATCAAGGAGATCGAGGCCCATCCCAAGGCGATCATGTTCATCGACGAGATCCATACGGTGATCGGCGCGGGCGCTACATCGGGCGGCGCGATGGATGCCTCGAACCTGCTCAAGCCCGCCTTGGCCGGCGGAACGCTGCGCTGCATTGGCTCGACGACCTACAAGGAGTACCGCCAGTACTTCGAGAAGGACCGTGCCCTTGTGCGCCGCTTCCAGAAGATCGACGTCAACGAACCTTCTGTGCCGGATGCCATCGAGATCCTGAAGGGGCTCAAGCCATATTTCGAAGAGTTCCACAAGCTGCGCTACACTGGTGATGCCATCAAGGCGGCCGTAGAGCTGTCGGCCCGCTACATCAATGACCGCAAGCTGCCCGACAAGGCCATCGACGTGATCGACGAGACCGGCGCTTCGCAGATGCTGCTGCCGGAAAGCCGCCGAAAGAAGACGATCGGCGTGAAGGAGATTGAGCTCACGATCTCAACGATGGCGCGCATTCCGCCCAAGACCGTGTCAAAGAACGATGCGGAAGTGCTTGAACACATGGAGACAACGCTTCGGCGCGTGGTCTACGGACAGGAGGCGGCGATAACGTCGCTGTCGGCCTCGATCAAGCTGGCGCGGGCCGGGTTGCGTGAGCCGGAAAAGCCGATCGGCTGCTATCTGTTCGCCGGGCCGACCGGCGTCGGGAAGACCGAGGTGGCCAAGCAGCTGGCCAAGGTGCTCGGCGTAGAAATGATCCGCTTCGACATGTCGGAGTACATGGAGCGCCACACGGTCAGTCGGCTGATCGGCGCGCCTCCAGGATATGTCGGCTTCGATCAGGGTGGTCTGCTGACCGATGGCGTGGACCAGCATCCGTACTGCGTGCTGCTGCTCGACGAGATCGAGAAGGCGCATCCGGACCTGTTCAACATCCTTCTGCAGATCATGGATCACGGCAAGCTGACCGACCACAATGGCAAGCATGTGGATTTCCGCAACGTGATCCTGATCATGACCTCGAATGCGGGCGCCGCCGACATGGCGCGGCCAGCCTATGGCTTCACCCGCACGCGGCGCGAAGGCG
Organism: Hyphomicrobiales bacterium; assembly: GCA_026400555.1. GTDB lineage: Bacteria > Pseudomonadota > Alphaproteobacteria > Rhizobiales > Beijerinckiaceae > Allobosea. Next base: position 12,854 of record JAPLOW010000166.1, on the reverse strand, counting down.
ACGACATGGAGGCGATCAGCCGCATGTTCGCGCCCGAGTTCCGCAACCGCCTCGATGCCGTGATCTCGTTCGGACATCTGCCGCGGCAGGTGATCCGGCAGGTGGTGGACAAATTCATCGCGCAGCTCGAAGCCCAGCTCGCTGACCGGGCCGTGACGATCGAACTGACAGACGAGGCCCGCGAGTGGCTTGCCGACAACGGCTATGACGAGCAGATGGGCGCCCGTCCGATGGGCCGCCTGATCCAGCAGACGATCAAGACTCCTTTGGCCGACGAGGTCCTGTTCGGACGCCTCAAGCATGGTGGGGCTGTGCGGGTCGTCGTGGTTGCGTCCGAGACCACGGGGCTGAAGGTTCTCGGGTTCGAGTTTCCGGAAGGTCCGGTGACGCCGAAGCCCGAAAAGGATGTCCGTGATGCGGCCAGGACGCGCGCCAAGGGCAGCCGGACGAAGTCCGCTGCAAAGGCCTCAGGGGGCAAACCAAAGCCCAGGAAAGACGCGGCGAAGCTGTTGCCAGCCTCGATCAATGCTGACACATCACGCGGCAGCGGGGTCACGACAGTGCCGAAGGTTCCGCTGACCAAGCGATGAGCGGTGCTTTCGGAGGCCAAGATGAGCAACAACCCGGCTGATGACGGCCCGGCGAAGCCCGGTCACGTCAAGGAACCGGTCAGCTGGGGCGAGAAGCGCGACCGCCGCCGCCGCCGCCGGAAACTGTTCGAGGAAGCGCTCGGCTGGATTCTCGTGCCAGCGATGATCTATGGCGGCTACCTGATCCTGCAAGCTGTCGGGGGCATTCCGAAGGAGTTGCAGGACTTCGCCGTCGAGGTCTTCAGCGCCCTGACGGGTGCGCGCACCTGACGCGCGTCCTTTCGGGCATGTGTGGCATGCGTCCGTCACAGATGGCGCGTCGCCGACGGCTTGGTACTGATCAGCCGTGAACGTCGAGCCTGTCAGCCGCCCTTTCTGGCCATCCTTTGTTGCGGGCGTCGGCAGTGCCGCGGGGCTTCCCTCGCTCGTGCTGATGGCGTCGCTGATCGGCGTGGGCGGGCTGACGCGCGACATCGGCTATCCGATGTTCGCAGGCGTGCTGTCTACGATCCTGATCTGGGCCGGGCCGGCGCAGGTTCTGCTGTTCGGCTCGATCGCGGCAGGCGCCTCGATGCCAGCGATCGCGATTGCGGTTTCGCTATCCTCCATCCGCTTCTTTCCAATGGTCGTCTCGATTGTACCGCTGCTGCGGGGCCCGGATGTGGGCATGGGGAAATTGCTGCTGGGCGCCCATTTTGTGGCGGTGACATCCTGGACTGAAGGCCGGCGGCTGTTGCCGGACCTACCTGTCAAGGAGCGCTTTCCGTTCTTCATCGGCTTCGCCAGCATGGTCATGGCCGCCGCGTCGTTCGCCACGGGCGTCGGTTATCACCTGATCGGGGCATTGCCGGCCGCCCTGGCGGCGGCCCTGCTGTTCACGACGCCGATGTTCTTCACCCTGTCGCTGGTGGCCGGGTCAAAGACCCAGGCCGATTGGGCAGCGCTCATTCTGGGCTTTGCGCTGGCACCGCTCTCCACCTTCGTAGTCGGACAGGATTTTGATCTGCTCGTGGTCGGACTGATCGGTGGATCGGCCGCCTATCTCCTGCACCGGACGCGGAGGAAGGGCTGATGCTGGCAGCGCTGGAACATGCCACGGGCGGGCTCTGGCCCTATCTGGTCGTCGTCCTGATCGGCTTCCTGCCGACCGAGATCTGGCGCGTCATCGGCGTTTTCGCCGGGCGTAATCTCGATGAGAGTTCCGATCTGATGATCTGGGTTCGCCTCGTTGCCGCGGCGCTGGTGGCGGGAGTCGTCGCCAAACTGCTGTTGGCTCCGTCAGGCGCGCTGGCCGTCGTGCCGCTATGGGGCCGGGCAGGGGCCCTTGCGGCGGGCGGGCTGGGCTACTGGCTGATGCGCCGCTCTGTCCTTGGCGGGCTCATGCTCGGCGAAGCGGTGCTGATCAGTGTCGGCCTTATGTACGCCTGAACACGCCGTCGCGGGCGCGGGGCGCACGTCAGGCGCCGCCGAGTGCCTGTCTGATCCTCGCCGCATGCGCAACCAGTTCGTCGGCTGGCGCCATCTGTGCGGTGTGCGGCCTCATCGCCTGTCCTTCCCGACGCGGGATGACATGAAAATGCAGATGGAACACGACCTGCCCACCGGCGCTCTCGTTGAACTGCTGGATCGTCAGGCCATCGGCTTCCATTGCCGTCTTGACCGCAGCCGCGACCGTTTGGACGCCGAGGATCAGCGTTCCCAGCGACGCAGGCGTCACATCCAGAAGGGTGCGCGCTGGCGCTTTGGGGATGACCAGCGTATGGCCGGGCGCGCGCGGCATGATGTCCATGAAGGCGAGCACGTCGGGGGTTTCGAAGACCCGATGGCAGGGCAGTTCGCCGCGCAGGATTCGGGCAAAGATGTTGTTGGAATCATATGCGCTGGTCATGCCCGGTCCTGTCGCTTCGCTGGTGCCTGCAAGCAGCAAAATCGGACTGGTCCGCGGGCGTCAAGAGCCAGACTGTCGATGGGCCGCTAGGCGGATCGCACCTGTTGTCAGTCCGGCTCGTGCTGGTCCCGTGCGGCGAAGGGTAGGTCAGCGCGCATGTTTTCACAGATTGCCATGATCTGCGGCCGTTCGTGATCAAGGAAATCCGCGACTGCGCGCCGAAAGCCCGGATGGGCGATGGCATGGCTGGAGCGCGTCAGGACGGGCTCGTAGCCCCGCGCCATCTTGTGGTCGCCCTGCGCGCCCGCCTCGACGCGCGCAAGACCATGGGCGATCGCATGGTCGATGGCCTGATGGTAGCAGACCTCAAAGTGGAGAAACGGATGATCCTCGCGGCAACCCCAATGCCGTCCGTAGAGCGCGTCGGCCCCCAGGAAGTTGATGGCACCGGCAATGTAGCGCCCGTCGCGCTTCGCCATCATCAGCACGATCCGCTCAGGCATGCTCTGGCCAATCAGGGAGAAGAAGCTCCGTGTCAGATAGGGTCGGCCCCACTTTCGTGATCCGGTATCCATGTAGAAGGCGAAGAAGTCGTCCCAGACCGCTTCGGTAAGGGAGGAGCCTGTCAGCGCGTCGACCGTGATGCCCGGCGCCAGGGCTTCGCGGCGTTCCTTCTTCAGGCCTTTGCGCTTGCGCGAGGCGAGAGTCGCGAGAAAGTCGTCGTAGCTGGCGTAGCCGCGGTTGAACCAGTGATACTGGACATCCAGCCGCTGAAGCCAGTGCGCCGGGTCCATCCGACGCCACTCGGGCTCAGCCTGGAAGGTGACATGGGCTGACGAGGCGCGCATCTGGTCGCGCAGCGCGAGCAAGCCTTGCTGCAGAACAGCCTCGACCTCCAGCGCCCGCTCGCCCGGCGCCGCCAACAGCCGCCGGCCGGTTGCTGGGGTGAACGGCGCCGTGATCTGGAGCTTGGGATAGTAGCGGCCGCCGGCCCGCTGGAACGCGTCCGCCCAGCTATGGTCGAAGACGTATTCGCCCTGGCTGTGCGACTTGAGCCAAGCGGGCGTGACGCCAACAACGCGCCCAGCTTCATCCTCGACGACCAGATGGGAGCTGGTCCAGCCGCTGCGCCCTCCGGTCGAGCCGGACTGCTCCAGCGCGAGCAGAAAAGCGTGCGTTATGAACGGATTGGCCGGATCCACGGCGACTGCCTCGCCGCCTGATGAGACGTTTGGGCCGGCCCATAGGGCGCAGCGGTCCCAGTCTGCCGCCGCGACCTCCTCGAGCGTCAGGATCGTCTTCAGCTTAAGGTCAACGCCCATGCCGACAACCGTTCATTCGTTGCGCGGCGTGGCGCGCCTCACGGCAAGAATCCCTCGAAAACCATCTGGTCGGCATGGGCCACAGCCTTGGCCCGGTCGGTTGCTGTCCGCACGGTCCACGCCATCACCGGCAGGCCAAGGGCGCTGCGGCACAGAAAAGGCGCCGCGCTCGGCAGGTCCCCGACCCGCCAGGAAACGAAGTCCGGGCGCGTCTCGGCGAAGTGCAGCAGATTGGCCAGGGCATGCTTCTCGGTCGCCGAGCAACCTGCATAGTCCGGATAACTGTAGTCGAGCATCGCGATGATGCCGCGGGCGTGGTTCGGGGTCAGAAGCTGCAGCACCGAGACAATGCGCGGATCGAAGGATTTGAGTACGATCGGCGCCGTCGTCTCGTTGACGATCTGCGCCACGCGGTGCGCCAGCGTCATGTTGCCGTCAAATCGGCTCTTGATCTCGACCACAAGCGGAACCCGACCGTCGATCAGCCCGATGAATTCGGTCAGGGGCATGATCCGGTCCGTGGTGCCTTGCATCCTGACCTTTGCCAATGCCTTGGCGGTCAGCGCATCGACGCGCCCCGTGGAGGCGGTGAGCCGGTCGAGTTCAAAATCGTGAAAGACGACGGCCTCACCGTCTTTGGTCAGTTGCACATCACATTCGATGCCGAAATCGCGATCCACCGCGGCAAGGGCGGCTATCGGCGTGTTTTCGATGATGCCCTTGGCAGCGTCGTGCAGGCCGCGATGCGCGATCGGGCGTGCGACCATCCAGGATGGAGCTTTCATGGTGCTGGCCTCACGCCGCAATCTCGAACATGCCCTCCACCTCGACGGCGGCGGCGAATGGCACGATGACCCCGACAGTGCTGCGCGCGTGGCGGCCCTTGTCGCCCAACGCTTCGACCATCAGGTCCGATGCACCGTTCATCACCTGCGCGAGGGGCTCGAAATCCAGAGTGGCGTTGATGAAACCCCCAAGGCGGACGCAACGTTCAATCTTGTCGAGATTGCCGATGGCGGCCCTGACCTGCGCGAGCAGGTTGATCGCGCACAACCGCGCCGCCGCCTTGCCCTGCTCGATCGACACAGTATCGCCGAGCTTGCCCTTGTGTTCCGGTGCGAGTTTGCCGTCCGGGCCGAAGCAGAGCTGGCCGGCGATCACCAGAAGGTTCCCCGTGCGGACGAAGGGCACATAGTTGGCTGCCGGCGCGGCCGGTGCGGGCAGGGTGATCCCGAGGGCGGCGAGGCGTTGTTCAACAGCGCTCATGGCGAAACTCTCCTGTGGTGGCCGGAGCAAGGACGTCGCACAGCGATTTGCCGCACGCAAGGGATGGCGGTTCACCGGCTGCGGCCATTGCCCTATCAGCGCTCGATCCTTAGGCTAATGGTTTGCGCTGGCGGAGAAAGTGGAATGATGTCGCGGTCACTGCTGGTTCTGGTTTCGGGGGCGCTTGCGCTGCTGGCTTCTCCGGTCTTCGCTGCCGGGACCGAACGGGTGGTCCTCTCCCCGCACCGGGCGGTCTATGACCTGAAGCTCGACACCAGCAAACCGTCGCGCAGCGTCGATGCGGCGACGGGCCGAATCGCCTTTGACTTCACCGGCGATGCCTGTGACGGCTACTCCCTGTCGTTTCGTCAGGTGACGGTGATCGAAAGCGCCGAGACGGGCAGTCGGCAGATCGATGTCCGGACGAGCAATTTCGAGGATGGCGAGGCGAAGCTGTTCCGCTTCAAGACGCAGAGCGCCGTGGGCGGGCGCATGGATGACCGCGTCGATGGCGTCGCCGAACAACGCGACGGCGGTTACCGCGTCCAGCTCAGCCAGCCCAAGCGTGACCGGTACGACTTCGCGTCGGACGTGATTTTTCCGAGCGAGCATCTCAAGCGAATTGTCACTGCTGCACGGCGCGGCGATACGACGCTTAACGTGAAGGTTTATGACGGCTCGGACGACGGCAAGCAGGTCTATGACACCTTCGCCGTGATGGGGCGCCGGATGGAGCCCGGCCCCTTGGAGGGGCTGGAGGATGCGGTCCGGAAGCCGGATATGCAGCGTGTTGCGCGCTGGCCGGTCTCGATCAGCTACTTCAAATCGGGATCGGGGGAGGTCACGCCGTCCTACGCCATCAGTTTCGACCTGTTCGAGAACGGCGTCACCCGCGCTCTCGTGCTCGACTACAAGGATTTTCGCATGACCGGGGCCCTCGTCAGGCTTGACCTGATGCCCGCTAGCGCTTGCGCGAAATAGCGGGGTCCCTGCCGAGGCCGACACCCTTGATCACGGCTTCGCTGCCGAATTTTCCACGCAAGGTTTCAATGGCGCGCTCCATGGCTGCTATGCGTGGGGTGGCCGTGTCGGCGAGATCGCCATGGTCGGCGAGGGCGCCGTCGCCGAGGTCCGTTACCCCGACGCCGAGAAGGCGGTAACGCTGTCGCTTCGGTTCGGCGGCGAGCAATTCGTGGGCTTCGTCATAGAGCCGCTTGGCGAGTTGCGTCGGCTCATGGAGTTGCCGCGAGCGCGTCAGCAATCTGAAATCGGCCGTTTTGAGCTTCAGCGTCACGGTTCGGCCGGCGAGGCCAGCCTTGCGCAGGCGTGCCGCGGTCTTCTCCGCCATCCGCCACATGATGGGCTCCAGATCCTCAAGATCGGCAATGTCGGTGTCGAATGTGGTTTCGGACGAGACGCTTCTGGCGTCGCGCTCGGGCGAGATCTTGCGGTCGTCGGTCCCCCGGCTCAGGCGCTGGAGCCGAGGCCCGTCCTTGCCAAGCGCGCGAAAGAGCTGCTCGACCGGCGCCTCCGCAAGGTCTCCGACGCGCCTGAATCCAAGCTCCGCGAGCTTCTCCACCGCCGCCTTGCCGACGCCGGGGAGGATTCCGAGCGGACGCGCGGCGAGGAAGGCGACGGCTTCGGCGCGCCCAAGAATCGAGAAGCCGCGCGGTTTGTTCATGTCCGAGGCGATCTTGGCGAGGAATTTCGCGTAGGACAGGCCCACCGAGACCGTGATGCCGACCTCGTTCTCGACGCGCCGGGCGAAGACGGCGAGCGTCAGGGCAGGGCTGCGGCCATGCAGCCTCTCGGTGCCGCCCAGATCCAGGAAAGCCTCATCAATCGAGAGCGGCTCCACCTGAGGGGTCAGTTCCAGCATCATCTGCCTGATGTCGCGCCCGATGCGCGTGTACTTCGCCATGTCAGGCCGGATGACGATGGCATCCGGGCAAGCCTCCAGCGCCTTGAACATGGGCATGGCCGATCTAACCCCGAATGTCCTGGCGACGTAGCAGCATGTCGACACCACGCCACGCTTGCCGCCGCCGATGATCACCGGCTTGTCTGCGAGTGCCGGGTTGTCGCGCTTCTCGACCGACGCATAGAAGGCGTCGCAATCGACATGGGCAATGGTCAATGCGTCACGTTCGGGATGGTGCAGCAAGCGCGGGCTGCCGCAGGCGAGGCAGCGCCGGCCAGGGGCTTCCAACTGCGCGTCCTGCAGGCAATCGCGGCACAGCGCGCGCATGTTCAGCCATCCGGACGGGATGCGCCGAGGAGCGCGTGCGCCCAGGCGAAGCTGTCCGGCGGGAGGCCGAGGTTGCCGGCCAGCGATACCAGCAGGCTCTCATCGGCCACGATATAGTCGAGGACACTGGCGAGAAAGGCGCTTTCGCTGGCTGCCGCGCGCAGATTCTCGGGACCCAGCCCGGTGACGGCGAGAAAGCGGCCAAGGCGGTCCGGGTCTGACGCCAGAGAGCCCAGCGCCCGAATGGCGATCATCTCGGCCTGTTCACGATCAAGTCTTTGCCGCATTTTACTTCGTCAATTTTTTTGCAGTCGAGTTTGCGTTTCTTAAACATGTCTTGCGTATGGTTGGAAGCGTAGGCTGCGCGGCATGGTGGTTCAAGCTGCGGTTTGGGCTCAATTCGCAGCAGGAATGGGATAATGACCAAGACTGTTCTGATCGTCGAGGACAACGCGCTGAATATGAAGCTTTTCAATGATTTGTTGGAAGCTCATGGCTATGCGACCTTGAAAACGTCGGATGGGATCGAAGCGCTTGAGCTGACGCGTCTGCATAAGCCTGACCTGATTCTGATGGACATCCAGCTGCCGGAAGTGTCCGGGCTGGATGTGACGCGCTGGATCAAGGAAGACGATCGCATTAGCTCGATCCCGGTCATTGCCATTACGGCGTTTGCGATGAAGGGCGATGAGGAGCGCATGCTGCGGGGCGGCTGTGAGGCCTATCTCTCGAAGCCGATTTCAGTCGCCAAATTTCTTGAGACGGTTCGTGCCTATCTCGGGCCAGCTTGAAGCAGGACGTATGTCATGAGTGCGCGTGTTCTGGTCGTCGATGACATCCTGACCAATGTGAAGCTTCTCGAGGCGAAGCTGTCCGCCGAATATTTCGATGTTGCCTCGGCCAGTAACGGGCTCGACGCACTGCGCCTTTGCGCAAGCGGAGTGGTGGATATCGTTCTGCTCGATGTGATGATGCCTGGCATGGACGGGTTCGAGGTCTGCCGCCGTCTGAAGGCCTCGGCCCAAACGGCCCATATTCCGGTCGTGATGGTGACAGCGCTTGACCAGCCCAGTGATCGGCTCAAGGGCCTCGATGCCGGGGCTGATGATTTTCTGACCAAGCCGCTTGACGATACGGCGCTGTTTGCCCGCGTCCGCAGCCTGGCCCGGCTCAAGGCGATGACCGATGAATTGCGCAGCCGCGCGCTCGCCTCGCGGGACCTTGGAATTTCCGACCCGATCGCCGCTGCGGCCAGCGATGCGGGCGAAAAGGCTTCTATCCTGATCGTTGATGACCGCGCCAGTTCCTCGGAACGCATCAAGGGCGCGCTCGACAAGCTGCACACGGTCGAGGTCGAGGCTGATCCGCACAAGGGGCTGGTGCGCGCGGCTGAAGGCGGCTTCGAACTGGTGATCGTGTCACTGGGGCTGGCGAATTTCGACGGGCTGCGGCTGTGTACCCAGCTTCGCTCGCTGGAGCGGACGCGCAACTCGGCGATCCTGATGGTCGGGGAAACAGAGGACCGCATGCGCATCCTGCGCGGCCTTGAGCTGGGCGTGCATGATTTCCTGGTTCGGCCGGTCGATCGCAACGAACTGCTCGCGCGCGTCAAGACCCAGGTCAAGCGCAAGCGCTACGCCGACCGCCTCCGCGACGGTGTGCAGACCTCGATCGAGATGGCTGTGACTGACCAGCTCACGGGCCTGCACAATCGCCGCTACCTCGAAAGCCACTTCGCCGGGCTGTTCGATGAGTCCGCAATACGGGCGCGTGATCTGGCGGTGCTGATGCTCGACATCGACAGGTTCAAGTCGGTCAACGATGGCTATGGCCACGACGCCGGCGACGAAGTGCTGCGCGAGTTCGCCCGCCGCGTCAAGGACGCGACGCGTATTGTCGATGTGGTGGCGCGCATGGGCGGCGAGGAAATCGTGGTCGTGCTGCCCGAGACCAGCCTTCACGCCGCCGCCGCAGTGGCCGAGCGTATCCGCTCGCAGATCGAAGGCAGTCCGTTCGCGATCTATGGCGGAGCCAGCCATATACCGGTGACAGTGTCGATTGGCGTCAGCAGCCGCCGCGCCGGCGATCTTGGGCCTGCGCAGATGATGAAGCGTGCTGACGAGGCGCTCTATCGCGCCAAAGGCGAAGGCCGCAATCGGGTGATTGCAGCCGCTGCATAACAACCGTCAACAATTTGCCCTTGCTTCCGGCGCGATAGCGCGCAAAGCGGAGGGACCAGCCGGTCTGCGCGGACCGGCTGACACGGTCTGTGTTCGCCGCGCCTACGGGACGTCTCCAAATGCCGCTTTCAGCCCAAACCGGTGGCGTGTTTCCGATCGCACCAACCCCTTTCCTGCCAACCGGTGAGATCGACTGGGCCAGTGTGGACAAGCTCTACGGGCACTACCACGCGATTGGCTCCGACGGACTGACCGTGCTTGGCATGATGGGGGAGGCGCCGAAGCTGGAGCCGACGGAATCGCTGGCACTGGTCAAGCGCTCGGTCGCCCTGATGCAGGGCCTACCCGTCATCGTCGGCGTGTCGGCGCCCGGTTTTGCGGCCATGCGCTCGTTGGCGCGCGAGGCGATGGAGGCGGGCGCAGCCGGCGTCATGATCGCACCGCCCAACACATTGCGCACCGATGACCAGATCGTTGGCTACTATGCGCAGGCCGTGGACGCCATCGGCGCGGATGTCCCGTTCGTGATCCAGGATTATCCGCTGTTGACCACGGTGCTGATGACACCGGGCGTGATCCGCCGCATTGTCATGGCGCATCCGTCCTGCGTGATGCTGAAGGCTGAAGACTGGCCCGGCCTTGAGAAGATCAGCGCCCTTCGCGCCTTCCAGGCGGACGTCTCGATGCGGCCGATTTCGATCATGGTGGCCAATGGCGGCCTGTTCCTCGATTTCGAAATGGAACGCGGCGCAGACGGTTCCAACACAGGTTATGCCTTTCCCGAACTGTTGATCGACGTCGTGCGCCTGCAGAAGGCTGGGCAGCGGGATGCCGCGCATGACCTGTTCGACATGCACCTGCCGCTGTTGCGTTATGAACAGCAGCCCGGGGTCGGCCTGGCCGTGCGCAAGCATGTCCTGATGCGCCGGGGCCTGATCGCGCACGAAGCGCAACGCAAACCCGCTGCCGCTCTGAGCAGCACGGCAAAGGCCGAGGTCGGCTACCTGCTGGCGCGTCTGGCGAAGTCCTATCCGCTGGCCAAGACGATCGGCTAGCGGCCTGATTTCAGCCGCAGTCGCCGCGCACGCTTATTGGGCTGCTGATCAGCCGGGAGTAACAGTTGGTATGAAACCCTTGTCGCTGTTGCTGTTCGCAGTCGTCGTGCTCGGGTTGGCTTCCTGCCAGTCGACATCCGACCCAGGCGGTTCGGCTTCAACTGTTTCACCGGCAGGATCCGGGGTGCGTGCCGCTCGCGCCCCGCAGACGTCGGTGTCTGAGCCTGGGGGATACTAGATCACCGGACGGCGGGTAGTTCCGCTGTACCGACCTTACGGTGCTCTAATCGGATGAATTGGCGCGTTGCGTGTCCGGACGGTGACCGCCCGGAGTTGCAAGGCCCCGGAGCGGCGCATGTTTGCGCACAGGAGGCCTACGGTGCTCCGGCGTTTTCCTTATGTCAGGCCGCGCGATGCCCTGCGTTCAGGTGATCTGCGTGCGAACGCTGCCCACGCCGGCAATGCGGCCTTCGAGGACATCGCCCTTGACCACCGCAGCAACGCCCTCAGGCGTCCCCGTCATGATCAGGTCACCGGCACACAGCCGCACCTGCCGCGAGAGGTAGGCGATCGTCTCGGGAACGGTCCAGATCATCTTTGCCAGGTCGGACGACTGGCGCACCTTGCCGTTGACCGTGAGTTCGATCAGCCCCGACGCCGGATGGCCGATTGTGGCCGCCGGAGCAATGTCGCCGATCGGCGCCGAGTGATCGAAGCCCTTTGACATGTCCCAGGGCCGGCCGGCCTTCTTGGCTGCCGCCTGAAGATCGCGCCGCGTCATGTCCAGACCGGCAGCGTAGCCGAAGATGTGGTCGAGCGCATGGGCCCCGTCGATCTCAGCGCCCCCCGCGCCGATCGCCACCACGAGTTCCATCTCGTGATGCAGGTCCGATGTCGCTGGCGGGTAGGGCGTCGCAGCCCCCTCGATCACGACGGCGTCCGCCGGCTTTGTGAAGAAGAAAGGGTCCTCGCGATCCGGGTCACCGCCCATCTCACGCACATGCTCAGCGTAGTTGCGCCCCACGCAGAAGATGCGGCGAACCGGAAACAGTCCGCCGCCCGCAACGGGGATGGCGCTCACCATTGGCGGCGAAAAGACGAAATGATCCATGGTGTCAGCCTTTCGATGCGTCGTAGCGGGCCTTTGTGGTGGCGTTCATGGGATAGAGCCCCGGCAGCGGCGCGCCTCTTCCGATCTCGTTCATGATCCAGGCTTCCATGCGCTCCTGTTCGGGCGCGAGCTTCATCACGTCATCGACGAGGGCCTGCGGAATCAGCACTGCGCCGTCATCGTCCACGACCACGACATCGTTCGGATAAACCGCGACGTCGCCGCATCCGATCGGCTCCTGCCAGTTGACGAAGGTCAGGCCCGCAACCGAGGCCGGTGCTGCGGCGCCCTGGCACCAGACCGGCAGACCGGTTCCGAGCACGCCGGCAAGATCGCGGACAACGCCGTCTGTGACCAGGCCGCCAACGCCCTTCTTCGCCATGCGCGCGCACAGGATGTCGCCGAAGATGCCGGCATCGACGATCCCCATCGCGCCGGCGACGGCAACGCAGCCCTCGGGCATCGCCTCGATCGCCGCGCGTGTCGAAATCGGCGATGACCAGGATTCCGGGGTTGCGAGATCCTCCCGCATGGGCACAAACCGCAAGGTGAAGGCCCGGCCCACCAGTCTCTTCTGGCCAGTCCGGATCGGCTTCGATCCGCGCATCCAGACATTCCTGAGACCCTTCTTCAGAAGAATGGTCGTGATCGTGGCGGTCGTGACCGCGCCGAGTGTGGCGACAACCTGGGGGTCAAGGGGAAGCGGGGCAACTGTCATGGGATGTCCGAAGGAGGTTATGGCGGTCGACGCAGCGGAATTGGCGCGCAGCCATCTCTTGTTGTCGCTTTGCGCCAAAAACGCAATTCGGTTTGTCGGTATCCTGTCTTGCATGCGCCGCACCTCCGCCCGCCGCATGGAACAGCTTGACGGCCTGGTGGCAAACCGAACATGGGACGGAGGTTTTTGCAGGGGAGTTGTCCATGCGGGTCAAAGCTGGAGCCAGCATTGCGCTGATGGCATTGATTTCAGGAAACATGCCCTGCGCGGCCACACCAGAGTTCACCTACCGTGTCTCGCCGATGCTCTTGCGCGGGCTGGGAATCACCCCTAGCTGTTTAGTCCCGGTATTTGCTGGAGCGGATTGACGCTGAACCGCTGCGGCTCTGTTGTCCATCGTTTGCAGATGAACTCGTAGGGCGTGAGGCCCTTGAGCGTCTTGAGGCGGCGGCCGAAGTTGTAGGCGCTGACGAAGT
>JAPLOW010000142.1 GCA_026400555.1 Hyphomicrobiales bacterium | reverse complement strand
TTGCCGGGGCTGTGGCCATGACCGATTTGACCAAACTCTCGCCATCGCTGCAGGCCGAATTGCTTGTGCAGGCCTTGCCGCACATGCAGCGCTATGACCAGCAGATCGTGTGCATCAAGTATGGTGGCAACGCGATGGGAGATGCGGCCACGGCTGAGGACTTCGCCGAGGACATCGTGCTGCTGGAGCAATCGGGCCTGAAGCCGGTGGTGTGCCATGGGGGCGGGCCACAGATCGCGCGCATGCTCGAGAAGCTCAACATCAAGAGCGAGTTCAAGCAGGGTCTGCGCGTGACGGACGCCGCCACGGTGGATGTGGTGGAAATGGTCCTCGCCGGATCGGTCAACAAGGAAATCGTCGGCTACATTGCGCGCGAAGGCGGAAAGGCCATTGGCCTGTGTGGCAAGGACGGCGACATGGTCACGGCGCGCAAGGTGCATCGCACCGTCGTCGATCCGGATTCCCGCATCGAACAGGTTCTTGACCTCGGCTTTGTCGGCGAACCGGAGCGCGTCAACACAACTGTGCTCGACGCCGTGCTGAAGGCCGAACTCATTCCGGTCCTGGCGCCGGTGTGCGCGGGCGCCGACGGCCAGACCTACAATGTCAACGCCGACACGTTCGCGGGCGCGATCGCCGGCGCGCTCGGGGCCAAGCGCCTCCTGCTCCTCACCGACGTTCCCGGCGTGCTCGACAAGAACAAGCAACTCATCAAGGAACTGTCGATCGAGCAGTGCCGCAAGCTCATCGCAGACGGCACGATCACCGGAGGGATGATCCCCAAGATCGAGACCTGCATTTATGCGCTCGAGAAGGGCGTCGAGGGTGTCGTCATTCTCGATGGCAAGGTGCCGCATGCGGTGCTGATTGAACTGTTCACCGATCTCGGGGCAGGCACTCTCATCACCCGGTAACCGAGGCTAGTCGAACAGCCCGCCCAGCGAAGCCGGCGGTGGCTTGCGCGCCGGCTGGGCCGGCCTCGGGGCTGGGCCGGCGTCGGCGGCGTCTTGCCGTCGACCGTCACAGCCACCGTGCCGTCGGCGAATTGGACGCTGAGCGCCGCGCCGGCCGGCGCGCCAGCCGTTGTCCGCACGGGATCGCCGGCTGCGTCACGGACGAGGGCAAAGCCGCGTTTCAGCACGCCGTTGTAGCTGAGCGCTTCGAGCAACTGGACGCTTGCCACGAGCTTCGCCCGCTGCCGTTCGGTGATGCCCCCCAGCGCGCGACGGGCGCGGGCCATCAACTGCACAAGCTTGTCCCGCTCCTGCGCAAGCCGCTTTTGTTCAGCGCGCAGAATCGTTTGGTGGGCGATGATGAGACGTTGATTCAAGGCGTTCACCTGCTGCCGCGACAGGGCCAGCCTCACCTGCGGCGAGCGCGCCTGCAGGCGCTGCGACAGCAGCGTGAGTCGCCGTTCGAAGCCGAGCGCGTTGGCGCGCAGGGCCGCGGGCAAGCGGGTGGCGGCGAGATCGAGGCGCTGGCGCGGGACATTCAGCAGCGTTTCGCGGCTTGGCAGGGCGCGGGCGGCGGCGCGAAGGCCCTGGCGGCGCTGGTCGATGAGGCGGCTCATGGCGGCGGCGCGGCGGCGGGCGAGGTCATCGGCCGTGGCCAGCAGCTCGCCGCGCACCGGCACCACCTTTTCGGCCGCGCCCGTGGGTGTCGGCGCGCGCAGATCGGAGGCGTAGTCGATCAAGGTCCAGTCGGTTTCGTGTCCGACAGCCGAGATTAGGGGAATGGTGGAGGCTGCCGCGGCCCTGACAACGGCTTCGTCGTTGAAACTCATCAGGTCTTCGAGCGACCCGCCGCCGCGCGCCACGATCAGGACATCCGGGCGCGGAATTCGCCCGCCTGGAGGAAGGGCGTTGAAGCCGCGGATGGCGGCGGCGACCTCGTCACCCGAGGTTTCGCCCTGCACGCGCACGGGCCAGACCAGTACGCGGCGCGGAAAGCGATCCTCCAGCCGATGCAGGATGTCACGGATGACGGAGCCGGTTGGCGACGTGATCACGCCGATGACTTCGGGAAGATAGGGGATGAGCTGCTTGCGCGCCTCGTCGAACAGGCCTTCGGCGGCAAGCTTGCGGCGGCGCTCCTCCAGCAGCGCCATCAGCGCGCCGAGCCCTGCCGGCTCCAGGCTCTCGATGATGATCTGGTAGGACGACTTGCCGGGGAAGGTCGTGATCTTTCCGGTTGCGATGACCTCAAGCCCTTCCTGGGGCTTTGTCTTGAGCCGGGCGAACACGCCCTTCCAGATCACGGCGTCGATCTTGGCGTTGGCGTCCTTGAGGCTGAAATAGACATGGCCGGAGGCAGACGGGCCGCGATAGCCGGTGATTTCGCCGCGCACACGCACAAAGCCGAACTGGTCCTCGATGGTGCGCTTGAGCGCGCCGGAGAGGTCGGACACGCTCCATTCAAGCGCGTTGGTGACGGGTGACTCGGAGTCCATCGGGAGGTTGTGGCAGGTTTTCGCTGGCGATGGGAGGGGGTGAATCCGGCCTTCGCCTTGCGACGAAACTGTGGCCGAGGCTAACTCATGATTGAACCAACCAACCCTGCGCGCTAAACCCCGGCTCATGAACATTTTGCTGATCGGATCGGGCGGGCGCGAGCATGCGCTGGCCTGGGCAATTTCCGCCTCGCCGCTGTGCGACATTCTCTTCATTGCGCCGGGCAATCCGGGGACCGCCCGTTGCGGGGCCAATGTCGCCATGGACATCACGCGGCATGCGGACATCGTGGAGTTTTGCTTCACGCATGATGTCGGGCTCGTGGTGATCGGGCCGGATGCCCCGGCTGTCGCGGGGCTGGCGGATGATCTCGGAGAGGCCGGTATCAAGACCTTCGGCCCGTCGCGGCTTGCAGCGCAGCTTGAAGGCTCCAAGGCCTTCAACAAGGAGCTGTGCGCCGAATGCGGCATACCGACAGCTGCCTTCGCACGTTTCACTGACGCGCACGCGGCGCATGCGTACGTCACCCGAAAAGGCGCGCCGATCGTGATCAAGGCGGATGGGCTTGCGCTCGGCAAGGGCGTGGTGGTGGCGCAGTGTGTTGAGGAGGCGCACGCCGCTATCGACAGCATGCTCGGCGGCCAGTTTGGCGCGGCGAGCCGGGAGATCGTGATCGAGGAATGCCTCGTCGGCGAGGAGGTCAGCTTCTTCGCGCTCTGCGACGGCAAGACCGCGATCCCGCTGGCCTCGGCGCAGGACCACAAGCGCGTCGGCGACGGCGATGTCGGCCCCAACACGGGCGGCATGGGAGCCTATTCGCCCGCACCAATGCTGACGCCCGCGCTTCAGGCCCGCGTTATGGCCGAGATCATTGCGCCGACGATGGCCAGCATGGCGGACCGCGGCATGCCGTTCCGGGGCATTCTCTATGCCGGGCTGATGCTGACCGCGGAAGGGCCGAAGCTGATCGAATATAATGTACGGTTCGGTGATCCCGAGTGCCAGGTGCTGCTGCCGCGCCTGAGGTCTGACCTGGTCGTGGCGATGCTGGCAGCCTGCGACGGCCTGTTGGCGAATGTCACCCTGCGCTGGTCCGATGCGGTCGCGCTGACGGTCGTCCTGTGCGGGCGCGGCTATCCGGGCACACCTGCGCGCGGCGGCGTGATCGCCGGCGTTGATGAAGCGGAATCCCTGCCGGACGTCCTCGTGTTTCATGCCGGAACGGCGCATAAAGATGGCCAGTTGGTCGGCAATGGCGGGCGCGTGCTCAATCTGGTCGGGCTTGGCGCCACGGTCGCCGAGGCTCGGGAGCGGGCCTACGCCGCGGTCGACATGATCCAGTGGGATGACGGCTTCTGCCGGAGGGACATCGGCTGGAGGGCGCTGAAGGACAGGAGCGTGCCATGACGGACACATCCGCGCTGTTTCCCGGGTTCACGGCCCGGTGGCTCGATGGCGACGAGGGGCGAATCTTCGCCCATGTCGGCGGGGAGGGGCCGCCTCTGGTCCTGATCCATGGCTTTCCGCAGACCCATGCCATGTGGCACCGCCTCGCGCCGGCGCTGGCGAAGGCGCACACCGTGGTCTGTCCCGATCTGCGAGGCTATGGCTGGTCGTCCGCCCCCGAGAGCGCGCAGGGCGAGCGCTACTCCAAGCGCGAGATGGGCAAGGACATCGTGGCGATCATGGAGCAGCTCGGCCATGTGACCTTCGCCACTGCCGGACATGACCGTGGCGCCCGCGTGGCCTATCGGCTTGCGCTCGATCATCCCGGCCGGATCGTGAAACTGGCCTTGCTGGATATCCTGCCGACATTCTTCGTCTGGCGCCGCATCAAGGCTGGGCTCGCTCCCGCCGCCCATTGGGGATTTCTCGCCGGGCCGAGGCCGGCGCCGGAGACCGAGATCGGGAAGAATCCGCAGGCCTATTTCGAAGGGCTCATGGCCAAGTGGTGCAAGTCTGGCACCCTTGACGCTTTCTCGCCGACTGCGATGCGCAGCTACCGTGCGGGTTTCGGGGACCCAAGCCGGATCAGCGCGATGTGCGAGGACTACCGGGCCGGCGCGGGGCTCGATCTGGCTGCCGATGAGGCCGATCTGGCGGCTGGCAAAACCATCGACTGCTCGACACATCTGGTCTGGGGCGATTTCTATCTGACGGGCAAGGATGTCGATCCGCTCGATGTCTGGCGTGGCTCGTTTGCGCCGCAGGCCACCGGCACAAAGGTCGGCGGCGGCCATTTCGTTGCCGAAGAGGACCCGGAGGGAACGCTCAAGACGCTGCAGGCGTTTCTGGCGCGATGACAACAACCCCGGCACCGGTGGCGAGCGTCGTGCGCCGGCAGGCGACCGGGGTTGCTGTCGCGCTGGGAGCTGGCGGCGCGCGCGGGCTGGCGCATCTGGTGGCGCTGGAGGCGCTGGACGAGCTTGGCGTGCGGCCAGTCGCCATTGCCGGATCGTCGATCGGCGCCATCATCGGCGCGGCCTATGCCGCCGGCATGCCGGCGCGGGTTCTGCGCTCCTTCGTGCTGGCCTCGTTCCGCCTGCGCCCGCGTGTGGTGGCGAAGCTGCTTGAGGCGCGTGTCGGCAAGATCAGCGAACTGATCAGCCGCTCGGGGATCGGCAATCCTGTGCTCGTGGACGGTGAGCGGATCCTCGACCTGTTCTGGCCCGAGGCTGTGCCGGATCGCTTCGAGGGACTGAAGATTCCGTTCACGGCTATCGCGACCGACTACCACCTGCGCAGCGAGGTTGCTTTCCGCAGCGGGCCGCTGACGCCGGCAGTCGGGGCCTCGATGGCCATTCCCGGGCTGGTGCGGCCAGTCGTGATCGGCGACCAGGTGCTGATCGATGGCGGAGCCGTCAACCCGCTGCCCTACGGGGACCTTATGGGCTCGGGCGCCGTTGTGATTGCCGTCGATGTCTGCGGCGCGGCCTTCGTCTCGGAAGCGCGCGTGCCCGAGCCTGTCGAAGCTATGTTCGGCGCGTCCCAGATCCTGATGAGCGCGCTCGTGCAGCGCATGCTCGAGCGGCAGCCGCCAGACCTCATGGTGAGGCCCCATGTCGGGTCGTTTGCGGGGCTGGACTTCTTCAGGGCACAGGACATTCTCGCCGCCGCCGAGCCGATCAAGGAACAGATCAAGCGCTCGCTCGAGAGCGCTCTTGGTCGATGACGCAGGGCATTAACCATTGCCGCGCAGACTGCCTTGTCCCATATGCGACACGGCGGTGACGATGACAGCGCATACCTCTCCCCAACAGCCATGCCATATCGCGCGGGACTTCGCCCATGTGGACACATGGGTGTTCGACCTCGACAACACGCTGTACCCACACGAGGCGCGGATCTGGCCGCAGGTCGACGAGCGGATCACGCTGTTCCTGACGGAGCTTTTCGGTCTCGACGGCCTGTCGGCGCGCGCCCTGCAGAAGTATTTCTACCAGCGTTATGGCACAACGCTCAGCGGCCTAATGCAGGAAAATGGCGTCAACGCCGACGATTTTCTGGATTTCGTCCACCACATTGACGTCTCGATGCTCGACCCGGACCCGTCGCTCGGCGACGCGATTGCGGGGCTGCCTGGCCGGAAGCTGATCTACACCAACGGGACGCGCAAGCATGCCGAGAACATTGCCGGCAGGCTCGGCATCCTCGACCGCTTCGACGGCGTCTTCGGGATTACGGAAGGCGGCTTCGTGCCGAAACCCCAGCGTGCTGCATTCGACCTGTTCTTCAAGGCTTTCGATATCGTTCCCGAGCGCGCGGCCATGTTCGAGGACATCGACAAGAACCTGATCGTGCCGCATGACGTTGGCATGAAGACGGTGCTGGTCCTGCCGAAGACGCCCGATCCTTTCCGTGAGGCCTGGGAGCAGGCGGCCGTTGCGGCCGGGCATGTGCACCACGTCACCAGCGATCTGAACGGCTTCCTGCGGACCCTGATGGGGGCACGCGTAGCCTGATGTGACCGCGCTTAGGCGGCCCTTGCGCCTTTCGGTGCGTCATGCGGCGCGGCCGGCTCCGTGGCGACCATTCCGTGCTGGCGGTCCGAGGCCCGCCGCCGAGGCGCCTCCAGGCCCGCCGCAGCCGTCCTGAGCATGGCAACCTGGTCATAGCTGACGATGCAGTCCCGGCCTGACGCCTTGGCGATGTAGAGCGCTTCATCCGCCCGGGCTAGAACCGGCGCTGCATGGGGATCAAGGGCCGTATTCGCCGCGCCGATGCTGGCCTTGACGAAGATCTCCGTCTGATTGACGACGAACGGCGTGCTGCGCAGCGCCGTGATAATCGTCCCGGCGACAGAACCGGCGTCGCCGGCGTTCTCGACAAAGCAGACGAACTCCTCGCCGCCGAACCGGCCGAGAACCGCGTCGGGCCCGAGCGTCCTTCTCATCACATGGGCTGCATGGCGCAAGGCCGCGTCCCCAGCCGCGTGACCATGGACATCATTGATCTTCTTGAAATGGTCCAGATCGACAAAGAGCAGGGTCCCTTCGCGGCCGCTTGCGGCGAGGGCAGCCACAAGGGCTTCAATCTGTTCAAGCACGGCGACCCGGTTCGGCAGCCCCGTCAACTGGTCCGTCAGCGCCATTTGCGAGATGCGCGTTTGGAGGCGATGGGACTGCAGCAGGCTTGCAGCCGCCAAATAGCTGAAGGGTAGGGCGACCAGAAGACAGGTCGTCACGGTGATGATGTAGGCCATCATCATGAGGAACGCTTTCGACTCAGGAAAGTCCCGAGGCATCGCAAGCTCGATCATGAGGTAAGCGGTGACACCTGACGTCAAAGCTGCTGCGGCCACGATGCATGCTGTTAGACAATGCATCTGCTGGTTGCTTTTGACGGTCAGGTGAAGCTTCAATTTTGCGGCCGATCGATGAGAACCCCGATCCTAGCAGGCATGATTTACCAGTTGCTTAAACGATAGAACTGGATTCAGATCATTCATCCGCTTTGCGTGGCGATGGAGCTTGACGATCGTGCCGCCATCGGCTTTCGGTGCACATAGCCTGCGCCGATGCGGCGATCATGGAGACCTTGCAGATGAGCTATGCCGATCTTGCCCGCACCATCGATGCTGCCTGGGATGACCGGGCCTCTGTCAGCCCGGCCACCAAAGGCGCCGTGCGCGATGGCGTGAACGAGGCCCTGAACCTGCTCGACAGCGGCGTGCTGCGCGTGGCGGAGAAGCAGGGCGACGAGTGGGTCACGCATCAGTGGCTGAAGAAGTCCGTGCTGCTGTCGTTCCGCCTGAACGACAATGCGGTGATGCCGTTCGACAGCGACAATGCGGGCGCTGTCGACAGCCCGGTCTATGGCTGGGACAAGGTGCTCACCAAGACCCATGGCTGGGGCGCCAACCGCTTCCGCGAAGCGGGTTTCCGCATGGTTCCGGGCGCGGTGGTGCGCCACTCGGCCTTCATTGCCAAGAACGTCGTCCTGATGCCGTCCTTTGTGAATGTTGGCGCCAATGTCGGCGAGAGCACTATGGTCGACACCTGGGCCACGGTCGGCTCCTGCGCCCAGATCGGCAAGAACGTGCACCTGTCCGGTGGCGTCGGCATCGGCGGCGTGCTGGAGCCGTTGCAGGCGAACCCCACCATCATCGAGGACAACTGCTTCGTCGGCGCGCGCTCGGAAGTTGTCGAGGGCGTCATCGTCGGCGAAGGCTCCGTGATCGCGATGGGGGTGTTCATCTCCGCCTCGACCAAGATCATTGACCGGGCCACCGGCGCCGTCCACATCGGCAAGGTTCCGCCCTATTCGGTCGTGGTCTCGGGCTCGCTGCCTGGCAAGGCCTTGCCGGATGGTTCCCCCGGGCCGTCGCTCTATTGCGCTGTGATCGTGAAGACGGTCGATGCGCAGACACGCTCGAAGACCGGCATCAACGAACTTCTGCGCGATTGACCCGATGACCATGTTGATCGGGGCTGACCCTGTCGCGCTGGCGCAGGCGTTGGTGCGTTGCCCATCGGTCACGCCGGACGAAGGCGGAGCGCTTGCGCTGCTGGCGCGCGAGTTAGGTGCGACAGGGTTTGCCGTGCACCGGCCGGTGTTCAGCGAACCCGGCACGCCGGATGTCGAAAACCTGTATGCGCGCTTCGGCACGAGGAGCCCTGTCTTCGTGATCGCGGGGCATACCGATGTCGTGCCGCCGGGCGATGTGGCCCGCTGGGGCCGCAATCCGTTCTCGGGCGACATCGTGGACGGCGTCCTGCATGGACGCGGGGCCTGCGACATGAAGGGCGGGCTGGCGGCCATGACCGCAGCGGCCATCCGGTTCGTGCGCGACAATCCGGACGTTCCGGGCTCGATTGCACTGCTTGTGACGGGCGACGAGGAAGGTCCGGCTGTCAACGGCACGGTCAAGCTGCTCGAGTGGGCGCATGCGCGCGGCGAGCGCTTTGACCACTGCCTCCTCGGCGAGCCAACCAATCCGGAGCGGCTGGGCGACATGATCAAGATCGGGCGGCGCGGTTCACTGACCTGCCGGCTGACCGTGACCGGCAAGCAAGGCCATGTGGCCTATCCCGAGCAGACGACCAACCCGATCCGGGCCATGGTCAAGTTGCTGACTGCTGTCGAGGCGGCTCCTCTTGATGCGGGAACGGCCTTCTTTGGCCCATCGACACTCGAGATCACCACGGTCGATGTCGGCAATCCGTCGTCGAACGTCGTGCCCAACGAGGCCCGCGCCACCATGAACGTGCGGTTCAACGACAGCTGGACGCCCGAAACGCTGGAGGCGGAGCTGCGGCGGCGCTTCGCGTCCGTCAGCGTGGCCGGGACCTATGTCGCTGAATTCGCGAAGACGAACGCTGTGTCCTTCGTGACCGAGCCAGGGCCTTTCGTCGACATGGTCAGTGAGGCTGTGAAGGCCGAAACCGGACTGACCCCGAAGCTCTCGACAACGGGCGGTACCTCGGATGCGCGCTTCATCAAGAGCTACTGCCCGGTGGTCGAGTTCGGCACGGTCGGCAAGACCATGCACCAGGTGAACGAAAGCGTCGCAACAGCGGACATTGACCGCGTCTGCCGCATCACGCGCCGCGTTCTGGGAGCCTATTTCGGGCGACAGTGACGCGTCAGTAGTCCACGCGTGTCAGATAAAGCCCGCAGGGTGGCGCAAGGCCGGGGCAAAGCGCGCGGTCGGCGGCTTTCAGGATCCGCGCGATGTCACGCTGGCTCCATTTGCCGCGCCCGACCGGCAGCAAGGCCCCGGTCATCGAGCGCACCTGATGGTGCAGGAACGAA
Source organism: Hyphomicrobiales bacterium (assembly GCA_026400555.1). Lineage (GTDB taxonomy): Bacteria > Pseudomonadota > Alphaproteobacteria > Rhizobiales > Beijerinckiaceae > Allobosea. Next base: position 21,748 of record JAPLOW010000142.1, on the reverse strand, counting down.
CGGGCATTCGTCTCGATGCAGATCTCGTCGCCATGCCGCATCACGTCGAAGCGGTCGATCGTCCGGACGGGCGAATTGGCCTGGCATTCCGCCGCCCGGAACGTCGTGAAATCATGCTCACCGAGATAGGCCTGGGCTGCATGGTGCATGGCCTCATGGTCGAGCGGATAGGGCACATGCCAGATGCGGCCTGCCTCGATGGCCGGCGGCGGCCTGCGGTCGAGGATTCGGAAGCGGTAATATCGGCGCGTGGCCGACATGCGGGCATCGAAGCTGTCCGGGACCACTTCAGCCGAAAGGATGGTGATCGGGTGCGGCTTGAGGTGGACATTGGTGGCGTCCCGCACGGTGTCGGTGCGCCAGTCTCTGTCGACGTGGACATGGGCGACCTGGCCCGTGGCGTGGACACCGGCATCGGTGCGGCCTGCGCAGCGCAGGCGCACGACAGCGCCGATGAAGCGCTCCATCGCTTCTTCGATCGCCTGCTGAACGGAGGGGGCGTTGTCCTGCCGCTGCCAGCCTGAAAAGGGCGAGCCGTCATACTCAATGGTGAGCTTGTAGCGCGGCATACCGCCTACAGCTTCATGCCGGGAACGAGGCGAGCGCCGCGCAGGAAGTCAGGCGCCGGCATCACGCCCTTGCCGGCGCGCTGGACATCGACGAGCCGGATAGCCCCGGAGCCGCAGGCAACGGCGCCATCGGCGTCCAGCAACGTCCCGGGGCTGCCGCTGCCCGAGCTGATGCGCGCTTTCAGGATCTTGAGGCGCTCCGGCCCCTTGCCAAGATCGATGTCCACGAACGCGCCGGGGAAGGGGGAAAGTCCCCGGATCTGGTTGTGCAGTTCAGCGGCCGGCCTCGTCCAGTCGATCCGGCTCTCGTCATTTGTGATCTTGGACGCATAGGTGACGCCGCTCTCCGGCTGCGCCGTGAAGGTCAACGAGCCGCGGCCGATCGCCGCCACGGCCCGGACCATCATGTCCGCGCCAAGGGCGGCAAGCTGGTCGTGCAGTTCGCCCGCCGTCATGTCTGGCCCAAGCGCGATCCGCTCCACCATGCCGACAGGACCGGTGTCCAGCCCGGCCTCCATCTGCATGACGCAGACCCCCGCATCTGTGTCGCCGGCCATTGCCGCGCGCTGGATGGGCGCTGCGCCGCGCCATCGTGGCAGCAGCGAAGCGTGCAGGTTGATGCAGCCCAAGCGTGGCGCATCGAGGACCGGCTGGGGCAGGATGAGCCCGTACGCGACCACGATCGCCAGGTCGGCCTGATGGGCTGCAAAGGCCTCCTGCTCGGGCGCGCCACGCAGCGACTTCGGGTGCAGCACCGGCAGGCCGAAGCGCTCCGCAGTGCGATGGACGGGCGAGGGGCGCAGCTCCAGCCCGCGCCCGCCCTGGGCTGGCGGTCGCGTATAGACGGCCACGATCTCATGGCCGTGACCCATTAGCTCGGTCAGGGTCGGCACCGCGAAATCCGGCGTGCCCATGAAGATCAGGCGAAGGCTCATGTGCGGCGCCTCACAGGCCGCGCTCGCGTTCTTTCGCCTGCTTCATGAATTTCTTGACGCAGCGGTCGCGTTTCAGCTTCGAGATGTGGTCGATGAACAGCACGCCGTTGAGATGGTCGATCTCGTGCTGGATACAGGTCGCCATCAGGCTATCGGCCTCGATTTCATGGGACCTGCCGTCAAGATCCGTGTAGCGCACCCGCACCGTGGCAGGCCGCTCCACCTCTTCGTAGAACTCCGGGATCGATAGGCAACCTTCCTCGTAGACGCCGCGCTCGTCCGATTCCCAGACGATTTCCGGATTGAGGAAGACGATCGGCTGGCGCTCCTCGTCGGTCTTGCCGAGATCGACCGTCACCACCCTGAGCGGCACGCCGACCTGCACCGCAGCGAGGCCGATGCCCGGCGCATCATACATCGTGTCCAGCATGTCGGCCGCCAGCTTGCGTATTTCCGGCGTGACAGTCGTGACGGGTTTTGAGACCTGCTTGAGCAGCGGATCGGGCAGGATGACGAGCGGGAGAACGGCCATGGGACACAAACCTGGAAAATCGTGTCCCGCACATAAGTTGTCGGTGGACGAACGTCAATTCGTTCGTTTTTTGTTCTTTTCGAAAGTGAAGGGATGCGGTAGTTTGCTCTCATGCAGGGAATCGCTCTGACCGTCGGCGGGCATGACGTCACCTTCGTCCAGGTGGCGCTCGGCTTTGCCGTGGCCGTGGTTCTCCTGCTCGGCTGGATGGTGCTGTCCTTGCGCCGTTCGAGCTACGAACGCACGCTCGAGGCCGCGGCCGCAACCGAGCGGGCGCGCGAAATGGACGACAAGGTGGCCGAGATGAACCGGCTGCAGGCCGAATTGACCAGCCGGCTGCAGACGATGGCGGAGATTTTCGGCTCACGTCAGTCCGACATGGCCCGTCTGGTGTCCGAACGGATCGACGGTCTGCGCGCCAGCATGGGGCAGGGGCTGGAAAGCAGCGGCAAGGCGACCTCGGAATCCCTTCAGAAGCTGAACGAGCGTCTGGCCGTGATCGACAACGCCCAGAAGAACCTGACCGATCTGACCTCCGAGGTCGTTTCGCTCAAGGATGTGCTGTCGAACAAGCAGGCGCGCGGCGCTTACGGGCAGGGCCGGATGGAGGCGATCGTGCGCGATGGTCTTCCGGCGTCGGCCTATGAATTTCAGGTGACCTTGTCGAACAAGACGCGCCCGGATTGCCTCGTCTCGCTTCCGGGCGACACGCGCAAGCTGGTGATCGACGCCAAGTTTCCGCTGGAAGGGTTCACCGCCTTCCGTTCAGCGGAGACGGATGATGCGCGCAAGGCGGCGTCGTTGCGGGTCCGGGCCGACATGGGCGCCCATATCAAGGACATCGCCGAGAAGTATGTCGCGGCAGAAGAGACGCAGGACATGGCACTGATGTTCGTGCCGTCGGAAGCCATCCACGCCGACCTGCATGAGTATTTTGAGGATCTGGTGCAGCGCTCGCACCGCGCGCGCGTCGTGATCGTCTCTCCCTCCCTGCTGGCGCTGGCCATCCAGGTTATGCAGTCGCTCGTACGCGACGCCCGGATGCGGGATGAGGCCCGCGTGATCCAGAGCGAGGTGGCCAAACTGCTCGTTGATGTGCGCCGTCTTGGCGACCGGGTCGAGAAGCTCGACAACCATTTCCGGCAGGCCAGCGATGACGTCGCGCAAATCCGGACATCATCCGACAAGATCGTCAAACGGGGCGAACGCATCGAGTCGCTGGAGTTCGAAGACAGGCCCGTGCAGGGCGAGCTCCTGCCGTCGCCGTTGGCGCCACGGTTGCGCGCAGTCGAATAGCAGGGTCGCCTGAATCAGTTAGACGCTGTTCTTCAAGGCCGCTGTGAGCTCCGGCTTCACATTCAGGGTCTGGAACACAACGCAGTAGCGTTCGGTCAGCTTCAGGAGCGAATCGAGCTTGTCCTGTGGCGCGTCGCTCTCGACATCGAAGGTCAGGCGGATGGCCTTGAAGCCGACGGGCGCATCCTTGGCGATGCCAAGCGTACCGCGGAAGTCAAGGTCACCTTCGGCGCGGACAAGGCCCTTGCTCAGCTTGATCTCAAGCGCCGTCGCCACGGCCTTCAGCGTGACGCCGGCGCAAGCCACCAGAGCTTCAAGCAGCATGTCACCCGAACAGAGTTCGGCGCCGGAACCGCCCGTGGCGGGATGGAGGCCCGCTTCCATCACCGCGCGGCCGGTCTCGACCTTGCAGGCGATCTTTGCCTCATCGATCTCGCCATGGGCTTTCAGCGTGATGATGGCCGCGTCCGGGCTGGCCCGGTAGCTCTCCTTGATCGGGGCCTGGAGGGCGCGCAGCGCCGTTGCGTCGATGGGGGTATCCATGCTGGGCTTCTCCGTCAGGTGCGCCGTGAGCGCTGGCCGTATCGCGCCAGCTTGCGAAGGGCAAGGGCAATCACCACCAGGCTGCGTCGGCTGTTCCGGCGGGCGCTGCCTGTGGCCTGCCCGGCTTGAGCGAATGGTCGAGGCTGGTGAGGATCTGCCGGGACAGGGTCTCGAAGCCGCTGCCGAGGCGCACGCGCGGCCGCGCCAGCGGATTGGCGAAGGTTTCAAAGACGCGGCCGGGATTTGGCTGCATGACGATGATGCGATCTGCCAGCGTCACCGCCTCCTCGACATCGTGGGTCACCAACAGCATGGTCGGCCGGCTTTCATCCCACAAGCTCAGCAGGTGGCGGTGCAGGCTGGCGCGCGTGGTCGGGTCGAGCGCGGAGAAGGGTTCGTCCATGATCAGCAGGCGCGGGCGCGTGACCAGGGCGCGCGCGATGGCGGCGCGCTGCTGCTGGCCGCCGGAGAGCTCGCGCGGCCAACGCCCGCCATGGCCCGATAGGCCGACACGCGTCAGGGCGTTGGCGACGAGGCCCTCGCGCTCGAAGGCGCTGAGGTGGTTCAGCCCGAAGGCGACATTGTCCTCGATGGGAAACAGCCGCGGCTCCTGAAAGATCACCCCGATATTGGCGGACGGCTCATTGATTCTCTGGTCGTCCAGCCTGATCTGGCCGGCGCTGGCAGTGTCGAGACCGGCGATCAGGCGCAGGAGGGTGGTCTTGCCGCAGCCTGAGCCGCCGACTAGCGCGACAATTTCACCGTCGCCGACGGTCAGAGAGAGCTTCTCCAGTGCAACGACGCCATCGGCGTAGGTTTTGGACAGAGCGTCAATGCTCAGCATGATGATGTCTCACATCCTGTTGCGGCTGACGTCCTGCCAGCTCAGCAGGGGCCGCGTGACAAACACAAGCAGGCCGTCCGCCAGCTTGCCAAGGACGGCGAAGGCGATGATGGCTGCCAGAATGCGGTCGGGACGACCGAGTTGCTGGCCGTCGACGAGAAGATAGCCGAGCCCCTCGCTCGCCCCCATGAACTCGGCGGCGACCACGAACATGAAACCGAGGCCAAGCCCGGTGCGCAGCGCGGTTAACCAGGCAGGCAGGATCGCGGGCAGAGTGACGCGGCGTATCATAGCGATGCGGCCAAGCCGGAAGACACGGCCAACCTCGATGATCTTTCGGTCGATGCCGGCAAGTGCGGCGGCGACCCCGAGATAGACCGGAAAGAACACGCCGACGGCAATCAGCGCCACTTTCGAGGCCTCGAAGATGCCAAGCCAGAGGATGAACAGCGGCACCCAGGCAATCGAGGGAATCGCCCTCAGCGCCTGCAGAGTCGGGTCCATCAGGCGCCGCATCAGTTCGCTGGCGCCGGAAATGGCACCAAGCGCGGTGCCGACCACTGCGCCCAGCGCAAACCCGGCTGCGACCCTCCACAGCGTCGCCGCCGCGTGCATCGCCAGTTCGCCGGAGCGTGCAAGCTCCCAGAGGGTCGCCCCGATGCGGGACGGCGGCGGCAGCAGCCGGCCATTGGCGAGGCCGGCCCACACGACAGCTTCCCAAAGGGCGGCGACCAAAACCGGGAGCGCAAAGCCTGCAATCCACCCGATGGACAGGCCGGGTTTCCCCTCGCCTGCCTTGCCGGCAGCCGGCCGGTTTACGGCCGTGCTTTCCGTTTCTGTGGCGAGCAGGCTCATGCAGGCCGTCGGTCAGCGGGCGGCTGCGGTGAAGCGCCGATCAAACAACGCATCGACGGCTGCCGGAATGTTGGTGGCGGTCGGGAAAATGCCAGCTTCCTTGAGCGCCTCGCCGGCTGCGACGATCGAGTCGATTTGATCCTTGCCCAGCGGGCCATGGGTCAGTTCGGTACGCTCAAGCTGACGCGCGACAACCGCATCGGGCAGCTTGGTGAAGCTGACGAGCAGCTTTCTCAGCTCCTCCGGGTTTTCGAGCGACCACTTGCGGGCCTCCTCATAGGCTTTCAGCACGCTGCGGACGAGGGCAGGGTGCTTCTGGGCGAATTCCTCGCGGACATTGAGGATGCCCCAGGTGTTGGCCTCCGGCTTGCGATAAAACAGCCTCGCGCCGGTTTCGATCTCGGCAGCCGCCATGATCGGGTCGAGCCCTGCCCACGCATCGACATCGCCGCGCTCAAGCGCAAGCTTGCCGTCGGCATGCTGCAGAAGAACGAGCCTGACATCCTTTTCGGTCAGTTTCGCTTCGGCCAGCGCGCGCACGAGGAAGATATGCGGATCGGTGCCGCGCGTGACGGCGACGCGCCTGCCCTTGAGGTCGGCGACCTGCGTGATGCCGGTCTTCGGGGTCGTGACGAGCGCTGTCCACTCCGGCCGGGAGAAGACATAAATGGCGCGGATCGGATTGCCGTTGACGCGTCCGATCAGCGCTGCTGCGCCGGCGGTCGAGCCAAAGTCGAGCGATCCGGCATTGAGGAATTCCAGCGCCTTGTTGGAGCCGGCTGACTGAATCCAGCGGACGCTGACGCCTTCAGCCGCAAGCGCCTTTTCGAGGATGCCGCGCTCCTTGAGGACCAGGCTGACCGGGTTGTAGGTGGCGAAGTCCACCCGGATTTCCTTCGGGCTCTGGGCGGAGGTGTTCGTTGAAACAAACGCGATAGTTGCGAGTGCTGCCGCAATGCTGAGCACGCTCCGACGTGTTTTGGTTGTCAAAGTCGACATAGTCTTTCCCTTTTTTCTCAATTGCAGGGGGAAATCATGTCAAAGCGCGGAAATTTCCGCCAATTCCACGTTCCCACCGCTTTAGCTGCACTTGTTTCGCGCCCGCAAGCTGCTGGCTCAAATCGGCGCGTATCGTTTGATAAACAGGACAGTTCTGTTTGTCAAACAGGAATCGGTACGCTTTGTGAAATTATTGTATTAACATGTGATTTCTGTAATATTTGTCTCTGACCAGTTTGTCGGTCGCGGGCGTTGCCCCGCCGCCGTTCGGGCGCCGAAAGCGCATGACAGGGCGCGGGCGAGTGTGGCATGCGGAACCGCGCGGTTCGTGTGCCGTGCGGATTGAGGTCCTGCCTCCGATGGTCATCGCTTCCACGCCTGCAACCGATCGCTTCCTGGCCCACCCTAGGGAAGTGGTGGCCGAGCTTGGGCGCGCGAACTCCGGACAAAGCCTGAAGCCCGTGCTGGCAGACGTGCTCCGGACGGTTCTGGCCGAAGGCCGCTCGCAGGTTGCAGCTTTGCTGGCGCGGCCGCGTTCCGGACTGGCCGCCGCCCATCGGCTGTCCGCAACGATGGACGCGATCATCATCGCGCTGCACGAGGCGGCGACGGGCCATCTGTACCGGGCGGACAACCCGTCCACGTCCGAACACATCGCGGTGGTCGCAGTCGGCGGATATGGCCGGGGAACGCTGGCGCAGGGCTCGGATATCGACCTGCTGTTCCTGTTTCCGCACAAGCAGACCGGCTGGGGTGAGAGCGTGGTGGAGAGCATGCTCTACCCGCTCTGGGACCTCAGGCTGAAAGTTGGGCATTCGACCCGTTCGGTCGATGATTGCGTGCGCGAGGCGCTGGCCGACATGACCACCCGCACTGCGCTCCTTGAGGCGCGTCTGATCTGCGGTGACGCGGCGCTGTTTGCCGAGTTCCAGCGTCGTTTCGACAATGACGTCATGAAGGGCACGATTCCGCAATTCGTGAATGCAAAGCTCGGGGAGCGCGAAACCCGCGTCAGCCGCGCCGGCGCATCGCGCTACATGGTCGAACCCAATGTGAAAGACGGCAAGGGCGGCCTGCGCGATCTCAACACGCTGTTCTGGATCGCCAAATACGCCTACCGCGTCAGGGACGCGAAGGAACTGGTCGGCGCCGGGTTGTTCACCAGCGAGGAGTTCGCCGCCTTCGAGCGTGCCGAGGATTTCCTGTGGCGCGTGCGCGGGTTGATGCATGTCATCACGGGACGAGCCGAGGAACGCCTGTCGTTTGATTTGCAGCGGCAGGTGGCGGCCCAGTTCCGCTATGCCGAGCGGGCTGGCCTGTCAGGCGTCGAACGCTTCATGAAGGCCTATTTCCTTGTGGCGAAGGATGTCGGCGATTTGACCGCTATCGTCTGCGCCGCGCTCGAAGCGCGCCATCACAAGCAGCGCCCGACGCTGCAGCGCATCCTCAGCGGCCTCGGCATGAGCCGCCGCCGCACCGTCTCGCATGCCGGAACCGACTTTGCGCTCGAGAATGACCGCCTCACCACGATCAACGACCAGATCTTCGAACTTGATCCGGTCAATCTTATCCGGCTCTATGCTGTCGCGGCCACGCAGGACCTCGCCATCCATCCGGATGCGACACGCTTGGTGACGCGCTCTTTGAAACTGATCGCGCCGGCGCTCAGGGCGGACTCCGACGCCAACAAGTTGTTCCTGGACGTCCTGACCTCGCGGCGCGCGCCGGAGACAGCGCTGCGCCGCATGAATGAAGCGGGGGTGCTGGGCCGCTTCATTCCAGATTTCGGCCGCGTCGTTGCGATGATGCAGTTCAACATGTATCACCACTACACGGTCGACGAGCATCTGATCCGCTCGATCGGCATGCTGGCCGACATCGAGGCCGGAAAGATGGAGGCCGAGCACCCGCTGGCCAACCTGATTTTTCCGAGCATCGCCAACCGGCGCGCGCTCTACGTCGCCCTGTTCCTGCATGACATCGCCAAGGGCAGGCCGGATGACCACTCGCTTGCCGGGGCGGATGTGGCGCGCCGGCTGTGTCCGCGGCTCGGACTGACCAGTGCGGAGACCGAGACCGTGGCCTGGCTTGTGGAACACCACCTTGAGATGTCGACCATCGCCCAGAGCCGTGATCTGGCCGACCCCAAGACCATCCAGAGCTTCGCGGAGGTCGTGCAGACGCTGGAGCGGCTGAAGCTGCTGCTTGTGCTGACCGTCTGCGACATCAAGGCCGTTGGTCCGGGTGTCTGGAACGGGTGGAAGGGCGAACTGCTCAGGACGCTCTATTACGAGACCGAAGTGGTGCTGGCTGGCGGCCATTCGGCGATCGAGCGGCGCGAGCGGGTGGGGCGGAACCAGCGCGCGCTGGCCGGCGAACTCAACGGTTGGACGGAGGCCGCGCGGCAGGCCTACACTGCCCGTCACTATCCGGCCTACTGGCTCAAGGTCGATCTGCCGCGCAAAATCAAGCACGCGGAGTTGCTCTCACGCGCCGACGCCACCGGCGTGACCACCGCCACCGCGGTCGAGACCGACAGCTTCCGCGGGGTGACGGAACTGACGATCCTCGCTCCCGACCATCCGCGCCTGCTCGCGATCATCACCGGGGCCTGCGCCGCGACCGGCGGCAACATCGTCGATGCGCAGATCTTCACCACGACCGACGGGCTCGCACTCGACACCATCTTCATCTCACGCGCCTTCGAACTTGACGATGACGAGATGCGGCGCGGCGAGCGGATCGCGATGGCGATCGAACGGGCCCTCAAGGGCGAGATCAAGATCGCTGACCTGGTAGCGCAGCGGCGCTCTCCACCGCCACGGGGCGGCACCTTCACGGTTGCGCCCGAAGTGATCGTCGACAATTCGCTGTCAACGCGCCACACCGTGTTGCAGGTCTCCGGCCTCGACCGGCCCGGCCTGCTCTATGATCTGACCACCGCGATCGGCAAGCTCAATCTCAACATCGCCTCTGCTCACATCGCGACCTTTGGCGAAAAGGCGGTGGACGTGTTCTACGTGGTCGATCTCACCAACGCCAAGGTCGCCACGCCGCAGAGGCAGGCCAACATCCGCCGCACGCTGCTCGAGGTCTTCACTCCCGAGCCCGCTATCGCCGCGGACAAAGGGCCGGCAGCCCTGCGCGCTTGATTTTCGCTCCCGCAGCCCCGATATCGCGGACAGCGCGCTTTCACACGTTCCATCAAAACGAGACCAGACCGTGACAATTGATCCCAACACCCCTCCTCATGTGTCCGAAGCCGGCATGAATGCTGCCGCCGGGGAGACAGAGGTCGACCCGATCGCTGTTCTGGAGGCCGAGAAGCTCGAGCTCAAGGACAAGCTGCTTCGCACCCTTGCCGACATGGAAAACCTGCGCCGGCGCACCGAGCGCGAAATGGCCGACGCCAAGGCCTATGCCGTGACCAGCTTCGCGCGCGATCTGGTCGGCGTCGCCGACAATCTGCGCCGGGCGCTCGAAAGCCTCGGCACCTCGGCGCATGAGCACGACGCCGCTACCAAGACAATGGTCGAGGGCGTCGAGTTGACGGAACGCGAACTGCTCAAGTCTCTGGACAGGCAAGGCGTCAAGAAGCTTGAACCGCTCGGCCAGAAGTTCGATCCCAATCTGCATCAGGCGATGTTCGAGGCCCCGGACCCGACCCAACCGAAAGGCCATGTCGTCGCCGTGATCCAGTCAGGCTATGCGATCCATGGGCGGGTGCTGCGGCCGGCGCTGGTCGGGGTCTCATCCGGCGCGCCCAAGGTCGAAGGGGCCAGTGACGTGCCGCCATCGACGGCCTGATCGGCTGTGGCTCCCGGCCTCCTCGAGGCGCGGGCTCCGAGTTGATTCGATTTTGACCGTGGTCGCGGCTAGTCTTGCGCCCGACAGGTGGAGCGGCAGGGCATGATCTCGACGGACAGCGACATTCTGGGCATGGCCGAAACCTGGGTCCGCGAGGGACGCGGGGTTGCGCTCGCGACTGTGACCGAGACCTGGGGCTCGGCACCACGCCCGGTCGGGTCGCATCTGGTGATCGACGCCGATGGGAACTTTCTCGGCTCCGTGTCGGGCGGCTGCGTCGAAGGCGCTGTGGTGAGCGAGGCCATCGACGTGATCGGCGACGGAACCGCGCGGATGCTCGAGTTCGGCGTGGCGGATGAAACTGCCTGGCGGGTCGGTTTGTCCTGCGGCGGGCGGATCAAGGTCTATGTCGAGAGGATCGCCTGATGCCGAACCCAGAGACCCTTCTGGCATTCTTCATCGCGACTGCTGTTTTCGCGTTCATGCCCGGCCCGGCGATGGTCTATGTTGCGGCGCAGACCATGACGCGCGGCAAACGCGCGGGCTGGTTTGCGGCGGTCGGTGTCTCTGTCGGTGGGCTGGCGCATGTAGTCGCCGCAGCGGCAGGACTGTCGGCGCTGTTTGCGCATGTTCCGGCCGCCTATTCAGCGCTCAAGCTTGCGGGCGCGCTCTATCTGGTCTGGCTGGGCGTGAGCCTTGTTCGCGCGCGCTTGTCAGGCGATGCCGCGACCGCCTTGCCTGAAAAGTCGGGGGGACGGGCCTTTGTCGACAGCATGGTCGTCGAAATCCTCAATCCAAAGACTGCGATCTTCTTTCTGGCCTTCCTGCCGCAATTCGTCGATCCGGCAGCCGGTCTGCCGGTGTGGGTGCAATTGCTGGCGCTTGGCGTCGTGGTCAACCTAATGTTCGGCCTGGGTGATGTCGTGGCGGTGCTCGGCGCTTCACTCATCATCGGCAAGATTGGGGCAAGCGAGAAGGCCCAGCGCCTGATCCGCTGGGCCGGTGGCTCGCTGATGGTCGGCCTCGGGCTCAAATTGGCGACGGACCGCTCCTGAGATGGATCTGGCACTCCTGTCAGCCCTCAATGTCGAGCGCGCCGCGCGCCGCGCCTGCGTGCTTGTCACCGATCTTGGCGGGGGTGGGCAATGGCTGGTGCGCGAGGACGAGTTGGTCCGGGAACCCTGGGCATCGCGGCCCCTGTCCGCCGCGCTCCACGAGGCCCTGCGCTCCGGCAAGAGTGGCGCGATCGAGAGCGAGGGGCGTTCGCTGTTTCTCAATGTGCAGGCTCCCCCCGTCAAGCTGGTGGTGACCGGAGCCGTCCACATCAGCCAGGCGCTCGTGCCGATGGCGCGCGAGCTGGCGCTTGACATGACGGTGATCGATCCACGTACGGCCTTTGCTTCTCCGGAACGGTTCCCATCCATCCGGCTGATCGCCGAGTGGCCGGATGAGGCCTTGAATCAGGTTTCCCTCGACCGCTACACGGCCTTCGTCGCATTGACCCATGATCCGAAGATCGACGATCCGGCCCTTGAGGCCGCGCTGCGGTCAGCCTGCTTTTATGTGGGCGCACTCGGCTCGCGCAATACGCATGCGAAGCGGGTCGAACGGCTGACGCAGGCCGGCTTCCCGGCTGATGCGATCGCGCGGATCAGGGCGCCGATCGGTCTCAATATCGGCGCGGTCAGCCCCGCCGAGATTGCGCTGTCGATCGTCGGCGAAATCGTTGCCACCTTGCGGGCCGACCGCCTCGCCGGCAGGGACCGGGCTGCGTCGTGAAGTTCGGACCGACCCCGGTCGACATGGCCGTCGGCGGGGTGGTCGCGCATGCCGTCCGCCGGGGCGAACTGGTCCTCAAGAAGGGTGTGGTCGTCACGCCGGAACACGCAAGAGCCCTGCGCACGGCGGGCGTGACTGAAATCGTGGTCGCCATCATCGAGCCGGACGATCTTGATGAGAACGCAGCAGCAGGACAACTTGCGCGCGCGGTCGCAGGCCCTGGCGTCGTGGTCGACGAGGCGTTCACCGGCCGTGCCAACCTGTTCGCAGAGGATGCGGGCCTTCTGATCGTCGAAAGGACTGCTATCGACGCCGCCAACATGGTCGACGAGGCCATCACTGTCGCAACACTTGCTCCGATGAAGAAGGTGTCGGTCGGGGAGATGATCGGCACAGTGAAGATCATTCCATTCGCCGTGCCCGGCCGCCTGATTGCGGAAGCGTCCGCCATGGCGCCCCACGCGATCAGCCTTGCCCCTTTCCGCGCGTTGAAGGTCGGGGTGATCTCCACCATCTTGCCGGGTCTGAAGCCGAGCGTGATCGACAAGACGCTCGCCGCCCTTGACGAGCGCCTGCAGGGCCTGGCCCACTCGACCCTTCACCATGACGCGCGCGTGCCGCATGAGACCGAGGCGTTGGAGCAGGCGCTGCGCCACAGTGTCGGCCTTGGCGTCGATCTGGTCGTGGTGTTCGGCGCCTCCGCCATCACCGACCGGCGCGATGTTGTCCCTGCCGCCATCGAGCGGGCCGGCGGGCGGATCGAACATCTGGGCATGCCTGTCGATCCTGGCAATCTGCTGCTGATCGGCGAAATCGCGGGCCTGCCCGTGATCGGCGCGCCGGGCTGCGCGCGCAGCCCCAAGGAAAACGGCTTCGACTGGGTGCTGCAGCGCCTCAGCGCCGGGCTGGAGGTTACGCGTCACGACATCCAGTCGATGGGCGTCGGCGGGCTTCTGATGGAGATCTTCTCACGACCGCAGCCGCGGTCACCGGCCGTGCATGCCAACCATCCGCAGGTCGCGGCCGTGGTGCTGGCGGCAGGCCATTCGACGCGCCTTGGCCGCAACAAGCTGCTGGAGCGCGTCGGCGGCAAGCCGGTGGTGCGCCATGTCGTGGAAGCGGCGCTGGCCTCCCGGGCCGGGCCCGCCATCGTCGTGCTCGGGCATCAGGCCCGTGAGGTCGCGATGGCGCTTGTGGGCCTCGACGTCACCTTCGTCGAGAACCCGGATCACGCCAGCGGCATGGCCAGTTCCCTCCGCACCGGCGTCGACGCTGTGCCGGACACCTGCGCCGCCGCGCTGGTCCTGCTTGGAGACATGCCTCTGATCAATACGACGATCATCAACCGGCTGGTTGACAACTATGCCGGCGAACCCTTGGCTGACGGCATCGTTCCGGTGGCGGATGGGCGGCGGGCCAACCCCGTGCTGCTGTCGCGGGCGCTGTTCGATGCTGTCGCCAGCCTCGAAGGGGACACGGGTGCGCGCGGCCTGCTGGCGCGGCCCGGCGTCCGCGTCATCGAGGTCAGCGTCGATGATGATGCGGTCCTTGTCGATGTCGACACCGAAGAGGCGCTGGCGCGGGCGCGGGCGCTGTCGGCGCGCTGAGATTCAGGCCGCGAGGTCAAACGGCTCGGAACGGTTGAGAAGCGCGTCGATCTCACTGGCGTGCACGGGCCTCGAGAAACGGTAGCCCTGCAGTTCATGGCAGCCGATGGCCTGGAGGAAGCGGTGCTGCTCGGTTGTTTCGACGCCCTCTGCGCAGACCGTAAGGCCAAGTGCGCGGCCCAGATGGACAATGGAGTGCAGCAGGATTGCGGCTTCGCCCGTCGTCTCGATCGCTTCGAGAAAGGAGCGGTCGATCTTGATCTTGTCGAAGGAGAAGCGCCGCAGGTAGATCAGCGAAGAGTAGCCTGTTCCGAAGTCGTCGAGGGCGAAGCTGACGCCATGACCGCGCAGTTCGGCGATCGCGCCCTGGGCCTTTTCCTCGTCTTCGACAATCATGCCTTCCGTGAGCTCCAGCTCAAGCCGCGTCAGCGGGAATTGCGACTCTGACACGGTGGCCAGCAGATCGCGCGCGAAATTCGGCTGCTTGAACTGGGCGGCGGAGATATTGATGGCTATCTTCAGGCCTGCCCAGCGCATGCCATCCTCGCAGGCGCGACGCAGCACCCACTTGCTCAGCGGCACGATCAGGCCCCGCTGTTCGGCGATCGGCATGAACTGGAGCGGCGGAATGAGGCCCATCACAGGATGGCGCCATCGGACCAACGCCTCGAGCCCGAAGATACGCAAGCCGTCGGGCGAGACCTGCGGCTGATAGTGCAGTTCGAGCTGATCGTTGCGGATGGCGTCGGCCAGTTCGTTCTCGACGAGCGTGCGCAGGCTCGTGGTCTTATCGGCTCCCCGCTCGAAGAAGCGGTGGCGGTTCCTGCCGCCGTTCTTGGCCTCGTAGAGCGCGGTGTCGGCGCTAGACATCAGGCCCTTGCTGTCGACATCCAGGATCGGACCAAGGGCAATGCCAATCGAGCAGCCCATGCTGATCTCGACTGTGTCGATGATGATCGGGGCGGCCAGGACCTCCCGGATGCGATGGGCGAGCGCGCCGGCCTCATGGACGGAATCAGTGTTGATCTGGAGGATGGCGAACTCGTCGCCGCCCAGACGCGCAACCACGTCCACCGAGCGCACCGTGCTGGCGATCCGCGTGCCGATCTCTCGAATCACAACGTCGCCGGCATGGTGGCCGAGCGAATCGTTGATGTCCTTGAAGCGATCCAGATCGATGAGATGCAGCGCGAAACCGGCATGGGTGCGTTCGGCACGTCCATATTCCGCTTCAAGTCGCTCATGGAAGCTGCGCCGGTTGAACAGTCCGGAGAGATGGTCATGGCTTGCGAGGCGCTCGGCGCGTTCCTCGTCGAGCGCCATGGCCGCACCCAGACCGCGCAGACGCAGCACGAGCAGGCCCAGCGCCGCCAGCACTGCGAGGACGCTCGCCATCAGAATGAGCAGAAGATTGGGAAGCATGGCCGAGCCGGGGCGGGCCTGATCCCAGGTGAGGAAGCCGATCGGGTCCCCATCCGCGTCCGCAACGGGAACTGCAAAGGCCGGCAGTCCCGTTGCGCCTGACCTGAATGTGATCTGACCCAGGCCGTAGCGCTTCCCGATGTCGGCAAGTGTCGCCGAGTCAAGGCTTCTCAGTGCGACAAGGAAGCCAGGCATCCGTCCGGAAGCCGGGTTGACGGGAACCACCGTGGCGACTGCCAGCTCAAACCCGTTGTGGATCAGGCCGGCGTGGCCGAGGCTCTGCTCATAGCCGGGCGAGGCCAGTTCGGAGGCCGGCGACTGGCGCGCGACGCTCTCGACAGTTGCCGACAACAGGTGGGAAACGAGTGCGTGAAGATGCCGAAAGCCTGCCGCGCTGGCCGGTTGGCCGAATTCGACTCCGGTCACATGCTGGCCTCTTGTGTCAAGGAGGTGGGCCGAGACAAAGCCGAAATGATGCCAGGCGCTGCGCAACTGGTCGGCGGTGAAGGTGATGCTGTTCCGCTCGTCTGCGCGAATGCCGCCGCGACCGGCGTCCCCTGAAGCGATGATGGCCAACTCAGCCTTGGCCCGCGTCAGTTCGTTGGCCACGGCTGATTCAAGGCGGCTCATCTGGTCTTGCGTGGCTGTGCGGTTGGTTTCCTCCGTCAGCGAGGCCAGGGTCATACCCATGACGAGGACAACGGACACGATCACGCCGCCGATGACCCAGAAGGCGCGCCGCACAAAGATCGATGTCCGTGAAACAGACGGCATGAACAGCCTTCAGTTGGCAACACCCCCAAAGATTACGGGGAATCCTTTAAGATGACATTGCCAATCCAACCCTGAGGCGCTTGGGGCGACTCTTTTCGGCATGCCGACGGGGCTTCCGCCGCGACATTTCAGCAAATTCGATCAAATCCAATCTATATGTTTTACGCCACTGCAACCTCTGCGCCTGCATGATCGTCCAGTCTGCAAAGGGTTACGTGCCATGCTCAAGACCTTGTCGAGAGTACTGCGCCGCTTCCGCCGGGATGAGCGGGGGTTGGTCGCGTTCCTGTTTGCCTTCATGCTTCCCGCTGTCATGGGGCTCATCACGGTCGGCATCGACTACTCGATGGCGTCGCGCGACCGCGTGCTGCTCCAGTCCGCCATTGACGGTGCGGCTCTCGCCGCCGCGCGCTCGCCAGCGTTGACCGATCCGCAGATCGCCGCGCTCATCAATGCGCAGATTTCCGCGAACTACAACCACCATGTGCAGCGTACCCCGACCGTGAGCTATACGCGCGGAGATGGCGTGGTCGCCGTCACCGCGAGCGACCAGGTGCCGCGCCTGATGCCGCTCCTGCTGGTTCCCGACGGTTCGAACGTCGCCATCAACGCCTCCTCCGAAGTCCGCTGGGGCGTTAAGAACGTCGAAATCGCGCTGGTCCTGGACAACACCGGGTCGATGTCCAGCAGCAACAAGATGACCGAACTCAAACGTGCGCTTTGCGGGCAGCCTGATTGCGCGTCGAGCACGCCGTCGAGCGGCTTCGTCAAAATCATCAAGGATGTGGCGATCCGCGACAACCAGTTCCGTGTTGGCATCGTTCCCTTCGACACGGTGGTGCGGGTGCCGCTGAACATGCAGCTGGAAGTCAATGCGGCTGCCATGTCGCCAGCGACGTTTCCGGCGCCGGCAGGCGCTGGGTATTGCACACATGCCTCTGTCCCGAACGATGCGCTGCGCTACAGCTGGTTCCGTTTCGCTTCACGCGACAAGGATACGAACGCGAGCTGGCTCAACGCCACGGGCGTGAACGTGGGCACTGGCTGCGGAACGGGACGTGCGACGCCGGCGACCTGGCAGGGCTGCGTTTGGGACCGCGACATGGCCCTCAATCTGGATACGTCAGATGCGATGCCGACCATCCCGGTTGTCGCGGATCTGCACCCTGCTGTAAACTGCCGGACAACCGCGCTTGCCCGCATCAAGCCGCTGGACGACATCCGTACCTCCAGCGCAGCACTGATCGAGGCGATACGGGTCATGACCCCGTCGGGCAATACGAACATCAAGATCGGCGTCGCGTGGGGCATGGCGCTTCTGTCCTCCGCCGAGCCCTTCACCGAGGCCGCCGTGGCCAGCAGCGACATCAGCAAGTTCATGATCCTGCTGACGGATGGCGACAACACCGAAGCCAAGGATAGCAGCAACCTCGATGCGCGCACGCTCGCCGCCTGCACGGCGGCCAAGGCGCGGGGCATCACGGTCTACGCGATCCGCGTCATCAACGGCAATGCGACGCTGTTGGCGAATTGTGCCACCAGTGCATCCCACTACATGTCAGTGAGCAACGCGGCCCAGCTGACGCCTGTGTTCGAGAAGATTGCCCGCGAAATCGGCGCGCTCAGGATTTCGCACTGAGGCCCTGAAACGTCCGGCCGGTCACTGTTCGACCGGCTGGATCGTCACTGTCGCGCTGGTCTTCTCGCCGCCGCCACCGACGCGCGAGAGGCGGATCGGCGCGGTGTCGGCCTGGTCGAGACCCACTGCCACGCGAACATGGGCCTCGGTCGGGCACAGGTTCACGGACGGATCGAAGCCGATCCAGCCATAGCCCTCGACCCAGGCTTCCGCCCAGGCATGCCTCCGGGCGTCCTTGGCCGCAGGCGCATCGCCTGCCACGTAGCCTTCGACAAAGCGCGCCGGATGTCCCATCGCATGGGCGCAACCGCAGACGATGTGCGCAAGGTCGCGCGCCGTTCCCTTGCGGGCCGCGAAAGCGTCGCAGGCGCGCCCGGGGTTCTCCGGCAAGCCATCCTTCAGTTTTATATCGCTGTGGATCGTATCCATCAACGCATGGAGTTGTTCCAGCGCGCTGCCGCCCGCGCGTACAAGCCTGCGCGCGAGAAGCTGCATGGCTTCATCCGGCTGGGTGAGGCCGGTGTCGCGGCGATAGACGTCGAGCGGCATCGGTTCAGCCGCGCCCCGGACAAAGCCGGTCATATCAACCGTTTCGACGATGCCGTGGACGCGCAACGTGAAGCCGTCGAACGGCCCATCGGCCTGGAAGTTATGGACAAGGTTGCCGAAGGCGTCTTCTCCCGACCTGAGCCGACCGTCCACCGAGGCGTCGATCCGCCAGGAGACGACCACCTGGCCTTCGTGGTCGCGGGGCATCACGCGGAGCGCATGCAGCACCGAGCGCACGGGCTGGTCGTAAACGAAGCTGGTTTCGTGCGATATCTTGATGCGCAAGGGCTTGTTTCCGGAACCGGCACGCCGACCGCAGCGTCAGATGAGATACTGCTCGGAGATGGTGCTGCCAAGGCGGTTGTTGTCGTTGATGAAGTCGGTGATAAACTCGTGCAGGCCGTGATCGTAGATGTCCGTGATCTTGCGGTTGGCCAGCGTGCTGAGCGTCTTGCGGGCCATGCGCTGCGCCGGGCCCTGACGGCTGTAGGAATCCCCGATCGCATCGAGAAAGCGGCTGATGTTCTCGTAGCAACTGGCCAGCGAGCGCGGCATCTGGCGGTTGAAGATCAGCAGGTCCGCGACCAGCCACGGCTTGATCGACTCGCGATAAACCCAATGATAGGCGGTCAGTGCCGAGACCTCGCGCAGGATCGTGGTCCACTGGAAGTAGTCCAGCGAGCCACCGACCTTTTCCGTCTCCGGCAGCAGCACGTGGTACTTCACATCCAGGATGCGGGCGGTGTTGTCAGCCCGCTCCACATAGACGCCCAACCGCGAGAACCAGTAGGCGTCGGAGCGCAGCATGGTGCGGTAGGCGGAGCCGTCGAAGGTCAGCGACAGCGCCTTCACAAATTCGATGAATCGACCGTAATCGTCACGGGTCAGCTTCTTGCCGTCATATTTCTTCAGTTCGAGCCAGGCTCCGTTGAGCGCGTCCCACATCTCGGAGGTCAGCGCCGTGCGCACGGCCCGTGCGTTCGAGCGGGCGACCTCGATACAGTTACGGATGGAGGATGGGTTGTCCGGGCTGAAACAGAGGAAATGATGCACGCTGCTTTCGGTCGCGCTGTCATGGTGCTGCGGGAATATCTCGCCGCAACCGGCTGTTTTCACAGCGCTGATCCATTCGGACGCCGCCCCGCCATAGCTTGACGGAAGGTTCGACAGGCGCGTCGTCGCCTCCAGGATACGGGCAAGGTATTCAGCGCGCTCGACGTAGCGCGAAACCCAGTAGAGGCTGTCTGCCGTGCGGGAGAGCATGTCAGTAATCCTGTCTCACGCGTCCAGAACCCAGGTGTCCTTGGTCCCGCCGCCCTGGCTGGAATTGACCACCAGCGAGCCGTCCTTGAGCGCCACCCGCGTCAGGCCGCCCGGGACGCAGCGGATCCCGTCCGAGCCGGTCAGCACGAATGGCCTGAGATCGACGTGACGCGGGGCGACGCCGGAGGCGACGAAGGTCGGGCAGGTCGACAGCGCCAGCGTCGGCTGGGCGATGAAGCCTTCGGGCTCGTGCTTCAGCTTCTTGCGGAAGGTCTCGATCTGGGCCTTTGTGGCGTGCGGGCCGACCAGCATGCCGTATCCGCCCGAGCCGTTCACCTCCTTGACGACAAGGTCGCCCAGATTGTCGAGTACATATTTCAGCGCATCCGGCTCGCGGCAGCGGAAGGTCGGGACGTTCTTCAGCACCGGCTCCTCGCCGGTGTAGAACTTCACGATCTCCGGCATATAGCTGTAGACCGCCTTGTCGTCGGAGACACCGGTACCGACGGCATTGGTCAACGTCACGTTGCCGGCCTTATAGGCGCTGATCAGGCCGGGCACGCCGAGCACCGAGTCGGCCCGGAAGGCGAGCGGGTCGATGTAGTCGTCGTCGATGCGGCGGTAGATCACATCGACACGCTTTGGTCCCTGTGTCGTGCGCATGTAGACCACCTCGTCGCGGACGAAGAGGTCTGTACCCTCGACCAGTTCGATGCCGAGCTTGTCGGCCAGGAACGAGTGCTCATAGAAGGCCGAATTGAACTGGCCCGGCGTCAGCAGGACGACATTGGGGTCCTTGGCGGCCGTGCGGGGGGCGAGTGAGCGCAAGGTGGCCAGCAGCGCGTCGGGGTAGTTCTCGACCGGCGCGACGCGATGCTGGGCGAACAGTTCTGGAAACAGCCGGAGCATGACCTCGCGGTTCTCCAGCATGTAGGACACGCCGGACGGGGTGCGCGCGTTGTCCTCCAGCACATAGAAATTGTCCGCGTCGACGCGCACGATGTCGATCCCGGCAATGTGGACGTACAGATCATGCGGGACCGGCTGGTTGATCATCTGCAGGCAGTAGCCCGCGTTGCGGTAGATCAGGTCGTCCGGAATGATGCGCGCCTTCAGGCATTCCTTGGGTCCGTAGATGTCCTTCAGGAACATGTTCAGCGCAGTCACGCGCTGGCGGAGGCCGCGGTCAAGCCTTGCCCATTCCGGCCCCGTGATGACCCGCGGGATGATGTCGAATGGGATCAGCCGTTCGGTCGACTGCTCGTCGCCATAAACCGCAAAGGTGATCCCGATCCGGCGGAAGAAGACATCAGCCTGGCTGCGCCGGGTGCTGAACTCTTCAGGGGGGGTGGTCTTCAGCCAGGTCTCGAGCTTTGCATAGGCATCGCGCGTTGCCCCGTCAAAACCACTCATCTCATCAAACGCGGCCATACGGCGGTTCGCCCCCAACGCATCGGCTTCTTGTCGGCCTGACTGTGACAGGCAAAAACAAGGCCAGCAAGGGGCAATATCAGCGATGGTCCAGGGCTCCGAATCCAAGTTAACGGGGTGACGGTTTGAGAATATCGAGCAGGGTCTGGGGGTTCCATCTGGCGCGCTTTTGCATTCTTTTGAGGGGAAGTTTACCTATGCCTTGGCGCAGGAGGTTGAAGGCGAAGTGACGGACGGCGCTCCTGAGGCGCGACATGTCGTCGTGGACGATGACGTCGAGGGTCCAGTTTAGCGTGTTCGCGATGGCCCAGTGGGCGCGGACTGCGGTTGCGGCGTCGCGTGCCGAGAGCGGTCCTGATGCGATGAAAAAGCGCGTTTCGAAGCGCGAGCGGTCCACGAGTTGGGTGCAGAAGACGCGGATGATCGAGCGGGCCTTGGGCAGGCGGGTCTCGCCGTTACAGCGGCGGCTGGTGTCGAGCCAATCGGTCTCGACCAAGACGGTGACGAAGCGCTCTTCGGTGCGGCCATGACCCTTGTCGACGTCGTCGTGGCGATCGAGGCTCTTGGCCGGCGCATCGTCGAAAGAGCGCTCGATCTCGGCGCGGATGGTCGATTGGTTCGCCTTGACGGCCAGGAGATAGTGGGCGCCCGCGTCCAGGATCGTCTGGGCGATGTCGGCCTTGGTGGCGATGGCGTCGATCGAGATCATCGCGCCCTTGAGGGCCTCGTTCGCGGCCAGCGTCTCGATCGGGGTGAAAATGGTGGCCAGTTCGTTGGCCTTGGCGGGCACCGCCTCCTGCCCGAGCACCAGGCGTCGGGCGGTGGCGAAAGCGGATACAAGATGAAGCGCGCTCTGGCCCGTCGCGCGGTCATGGCTGCGCCGCGAGGTCTTGCCGTCGATGGC
>JAPLOW010000118.1:7316-18317 GCA_026400555.1 Hyphomicrobiales bacterium | reverse complement strand
CGGCGTGCCGCGAAAGAAGGTGGTGTAACCGGTGACGACGCCGCCGACCCAGCGTGGGCCGTAGAGCCGCGCCAGCGCAAGGCCGAGCCCGATGATGCAGCCGAGGCTGACGGAAATGGCGACAAGCTGGAGGGTGATGCCAAGGCCCGTCGCCATGCGGCAGCCGTAGCGCTCCAGCACCTCGGAGGCGAGAAACCAGCCGGGATACTCGCACCAGCTCATCGGGTCTGGCCGCCGAAGGCCGCGAAGCCACGGTTGGAGCGCTTCTCAAGCCGTTCGAAAAACCACCACGAGACGAGCGAAAAGGCGAGATAGATCAGCGCCGCCGCGGTGAAGAACAACAGCGGCTCCTTGGTGTTGGACGAGCCGCGCTGGGCGATGAACATGATGTCCTGCAGCGTGATCACCGACACCAGCGAGGTTTCCTTGAGCAGCACCATCCAGTTGTTGCCGAGCCCCGGCAGCGCCACGCGGATGAGCTGCGGGAAGACGATGAGGCGGAAGACCTGCGCCTTGTGCAGGCCCAGTGCCGCGCCCGCCTCGCGCTGGCCCTTCTGGATCGCATTGAGCGCGCCGACCCAGACCTCGGACGAAAAGGCCGCCAGCACGATGCCGAGCGCCACCATGCCGGCGACGAAGGGCGGGATCGAGAAGCCCTTGATGCCGATGCTCTCGAGCAGCTGCTGGATGACGATCTGGATGCCGAAATAGATGATGTAGAGCGTCAGCAGCTCCGGCACGCCGCGAAACACGGTCGTGTAGACTGTGGCAAACCAGCGCGCGACGGCGCTTTCCGAGCGGGCCATCAGCGCGATGACGAGGCCGAGCGCAAGACCGAAGGGCAGGGTGGCGAGTGCGATCGAAATGGTGACGCCGGCCCCCTGCAACAGGGCCCAACCCCAACCGCCCTCGCCGAAGCCGATATAGTGGAGGTTGTTGAACATGAAGGCGGATCACCCCCGCGGGACCATAAACTCATCGCACCGCCCCAAGGCAATCATCCTGAGCCTGTCGAAGGACCAGGGTCCAGATCGTGCGACACTGGAGTTGATCCTTCGACAGGCTCAGGATGAGGATGCTGGGAGCGGCTTGGCGTCATTCCGGGGCTGCGGAAGATGGAGCCCCGAGATGGTGTCATTCCCGGCCGAAGTACAGCGGAGGGGAAGGGAATCCGGCTTTTCGAATCCGGAACCGGATCCCCTTCCCTGCCCTTGGGGTCGCCGGGGATGACCCCGGCGGTGATCCCTCACATGACAGGGAACTTGAACCACTTGGCGGCGATGCGGGCGTGGGTACCGTCCGCCAGCGATTCAGCAATGGCCTTGTTCAGCATGTCCTTGATCGCGGTGTCTTCCTTGCGGACCGCCATGCCGACACCGGGACCGTGAATGACCGGATCGCGCTGGATGTCACCGACAAGCCGGCAACAATCCTTGCCCTTCGCATTCAGGAAGTCCTCAAGCGCCAAACGATCCGCGACAATGTAGTCGAGGCGACCATTCAAAAGATCGAGGTTCGCATCCTCCTGCTTGGGATAGAGCCGGATGGTGCTGTCCTTGTAGTGCTTTTCCAGCCAGTTGGCGTGGATGGTCGAGCCCTGGGCGCCAATGGCCTTGCCCTTGAGGGCGGCGGGCGAGAGGTCGTTCGGGGTGGTGGCCGTGGCCGGGATCATCGAAATCGGGGTCTTGGTGTAGACGGACGAGAAGTCGACGCGCTTCATCCGCTCTTCGGTGGCGTTCATGCCGGCGATGATGACGTCGTACTTCTTGGCCAGCAGAGCCGGGATGATGCCGTCCCAGTCCTGCACCACCCAGGTGCACTTGACCTTCATCTTCTCGCACAACGCATTGCCGTAATCGATCTCGAAGCCGACCAGTTCCTTCTTCTCGTTAAGCGCGTTGAAGGGCGGATAATCGCCTTCCGTGCCGAGCTTGAGTTCGGTGATGGCCTGCGCCTGCGCGCCGGCAATGCCGGCCACGAGGAAAGCGGTAGCTACTGCGAATTTCGCGAATGTCTTCATCTGGATACCTCCACAACTACACCCTGTCCCGCTGTCTGTCGGCATTGCGCACGCAAGACCCTCGCAGGCTCGGGCTTCAGCTTGCGCGAGCCCTTCGCCGCCCGCAAGTGGGCAAGCGGCGCGCGATGATGATTTTGTGGGCAAACGGACGGGCCATTCTCAGGGGGAGCGAGACGCCACGCCCTCACCAACGGTCCTCATCCTGAGCCCGTTGAAGGATGAGGAAGCTGTTGGCCTGTTTCGCAGGACCGGCGTTTTCCCCGACAAGCCCCAGCAATTGCGCCGCTACGCTGGCGGCGATCACGGCCGGCTCCTTGCCGTGGATGCCAGGCAGGCCGATGGGGCAAACGAGGCTGGCGATCCGTGTTTCATCGAGGCCGAGCTCCCGCAAGCGGCGCTCGAAGCGGGCGCGCTTGGTGGCGGAGCCGATCAGCCCGACAAAGGGCAGGTCAGGCCGCCCCAGCGCAGCGGCGGTGATGGCCAGATCGAGCGCGTGGTCATGTGTGAGCACCAGCACGAAGCTGCCCGGCTCGGCGCGCGCGATTTCGGCTGGCGGATCGCGGCTGGCGATGACATCGGCATTGGCAGCGACATGCGCCGGAAAGGCATCATCGCGGCCATCGATCCAGCTGATGCGAAACGGCAGCGGCGCGAGCGCCAGGCTGATCGCTCGCCCGACATGGCCAGCGCCGAAGACCAGAAGTGGCTGGCGGCTGTCGCGCGTCGCAGCCTCGCCAGCCAGCCCTTGAAGCTCGTCCGCATCGGCGCGGGCGAAGACCCTCAGATCCAGGATCACACGACCACCGCAGCACTGGCCAAGATCAGGGCCAAGAGCCCTGTCGATGCGGCGCGTCACAGCCTCGCCCCGCGCGGCAAGCTGACGGGCCAGCACCTGCGCCTCATGTTCGAGCGCGCCGCCGCCGATCGTGCCGAAATAGCTGCCATCCGCGAGCACGGCCATCATGGCGCCGGCCTCGCGCGGGGCGGACCCTTTGGTGTCCGCCACCGTGACGAGCGTGGCCGCGCCTTCGCGCACAACGCTGTCCGCAAGGCGGCGGAGCAAGCGGGCTGCCGGCGGCGTCACCGCTCCCCTCCCATTGCCCTGCCCTGCACCGCCTCGCAGGCGCGCAGGATCGCTTCCGGCGTGGCGGGAGCGTCGAGCGGCACCCGGGCACCGGGCTTCAGCGAATGGACCGCGTCGGCCAGCGCGCAGAACACCGCATTCGCGAGCATCACCGGCGGCTCACCAACCGCCTTGGAGGCATAGACCACGTCGGCACGGTTGTTGTTGGGATAAAGCGCAACGCGGAAATCAGCCGGCAGGTCGCTGGCAACCGGGATCTTGTAGGTGGCAGGCGCATGGGTCAGCAGCTTGCCGTTCGCATCGAACACCAGTTCCTCGGTGGTGAGCCATCCCATGCCCTGCACGAAGCCACCCTCGATCTGTCCGATATCGATGGCCGGGTTCAGCGACTTGCCGACATCATGCAGGATGTCGACGCGGCGCGCGCGATTCTCGCCCGTCAGCGTGTCGATCTCGACCTCGGCACAGGCCGCCCCGAACGAGAAATACAGGAACGGGTTGCCATGCTTCTTCGCCCTGTCCCAGGTGATGCCGGGGGTTGCGTAGAAACCGGTCGCCGAGAGATGTACGCGGTCGAGATGCGCCTTTTTGGCCAGCTCTCCAAAACCGAGGCTGTCATTGCCGTGAAAAACACGGTCATCGCGGAAACTGATCGCGGCAGCAGGGCAGTTCCACAGCGAGGCGGCATAATCCGCCATGCGGGCCTTGATCGCCTGCGCGGCGTTCAGCGCGGCCCGGGCGTTGAGGTCCGTACCCGAGGAGGCTGCGGTGGGGCCAGTGTTGGGCACCTTCTCGGTCGTGGTCGCGGTAATGCGCACGCGGACGATGTCCACGCCGAACTCCTCGGCCACCACCTGCGCCACCTTCTGGTAGAGCCCCTGCCCCATCTCGGTGCCGCCATGGTTGAGCTGGATCGAGCCGTCCTGATAGACATGCACGAGCGCGCCAGCCTGGTTCAGCTGCTTCAGCGTGAAGGAGATGCCGAACTTGACCGGCGTCAGCGCCAGCCCACGCTTGATGAAGCGCGAACGGGCGTTGAAGGCCGTGACCTCGTCGCGCCGGGCGCGATAGTCCGAGGTCTTCTCCAGCATCACCAGCAGCGCATGCATGGTGTCCAGCTCGCTGACCTTCTGGCCATAGGGCGTGATGTCCTCGCCCTCGCGGTAGAGGTTGGCATAGCGCACATCGAGCGGGTCGCGGCCAAGCGCCCAGGCGATCTCATCGATCATCCGCTCGGCCATCAGCATGCCCTGTGGCCCGCCGAAGCCTCGGAAGGCCGTGTTGCTGACGGTGTTGGTCAGCAGCCGCCGCGTGTTGATGCGCGTCACCGGCAACCAGTAGGACGAGTCCGAATGGAACATGGCGCGGTCGACGACGCCCTGGCTCAGGTCCGCCGAGTAGCCGCAGCGCGCGAAGTAATCGACATCGTAGGCAAGGATGCGCCCCGCATTATCGAAGCCGATGCGGTAGTCGCAGCGCATGTCGTGGCGCTTGCCCGTGGTGGCGAAATCATCGTCACGGTCGAGCCTGATCTTGCAGGGGCGCTTCAGTTTGTGCGCGGCCAGTGCTGCAATCGCGGCCCATTGCGTCGCCTGGCTCTCCTTGCCACCGAAGCCGCCGCCCATGCGGCGCACCTCGCAGATCACGAATGCGTCAGGCAGGCCCAGAACCTTCGCCACCACATGCTGAACTTCGGTTGGGTGTTGGGTGGACGAATGGACCAGCAGTTCGCCGTCTTCCTTCGGGATGGCCAGCGCCGCCTGCCCTTCGAGGTAGAAATGCTCCTGCCCGCCGATCCGGAAGATGCCATCGATCCGGCGCGGGCTGGCGGCCAGAGTGGCTTCAATGTCGCCGCGCTCGAAGGCATAGTCCGGCAGCACGGTTTCCTGCCGTTCGCTGGCGTGCTCGACCGTCACGCTTGGCGTCTCGGCCGCGATCTCGACCCTTGCCAGCCGTGCCGCGCGCCTTGCCGCATCGCGTGTGGTTCCCACCACCGCGAACAGCACCTGAGCGTGAAACAGCACGCGCCCTTCAGCGAACATCGGATCACCGCCGATAGAGGGCGAGACATCGTTGCTGCCGGGAACGTCTGCCGCCGTGAACACAGCAATCACGCCCGCACAGGCCCGCACCGCGTCAAGGTTCATGGCCGTCAGCGTGCCGCGCGCCACCGGCGACAGGCCGCAGGCGATGTGCAGCGTGCCCTCGGGCTCGCGCAGATCATCAATATAGGCCGCCGCGCCCTGCACATGCCGCGTGGCACTGTCATGCGCCAGCGGCTGGTGGACATGGCGGAGCGGTTCGGGCGGCGAGCCGGGAATGGTGCGGACAAGGCTCATTCAGCCGCCTCCATCCGTTCGCGGTGTGCGATCAGGCGGGTCTCCCCTGAACTGATCCCGGCAATCTCGATCAGCGCCTTGGCGAGAAGATTGCGCGCGACGGTGCTGCGATAGCTGGCGGTGGCGCGCTGGTCGGTCATGGGCTGGAAGTCGCCGGCTAGGGCAGCGAGCGCGGCGCTCCAGCCCGGCACATGCGCGATCGAGGCTCCGATCAGCGCTGCCTCGGCCTGGCGCGCGCGTTTCGGTGTCCCTGCCATGCCGCCGAAAGCGATGCGTGCCCCGGTGATCGTGGCGCCATCCAACGTCAGCCTGACAGCCCCCATCACGGCGGAGATGTCCTCATCGAAGCGCTTCGACACCTTGAAGGCGCGGAAATACTGGCCTTCAGCAAGTTTCGGCACGTTCAACGCGCTGACGAACTCGGAGGGCTGGCGGTCCTGGCTGCGGTAGGCAAGGAAGAAATCCTCAAGCGGCAAGGTGCGTGCCGCGGCGCCGCGTCTGAGTTCCACTGTCGCGCCCAGCACGATGAAACAGGGCGCAAGATCGCCGATCGGCGAGCCATTGGCGATGTTGCCACCGACCGTGCCGGAGGCGCGCACCTGGACCGAGCCAAAGCGGCGCATGACCTCGCCAAGGTCACGATCAATGCTGGCAAGCCGGCAATAGGCGTCCGAGTGGGTCGCGCCGGCGCCGATGCGGATGTCGTCAGGCCCGTTCTCGATGGCGTTGAAGCCCTCGACCCGACCCAGCCAGATGAATTTGCGGATATCGTGCAGCCCCTTGGTCAGCCACAGCCCGACATCGGTCGCACCGGCCAGCACGGTTGCATCAGGATGGGCGAGATACAGTTTGGCAAGCGCGTCAGCGCTGCGTGGTATCGCGAAGAAGCTATCATCATCGCCGACCATGGCATCTTCCGGCGTGGCCAGCGCCGCCAAGGTGGCATGGGTTGCCGCGCGCGCCGCCATGAACCGGTCCGCCGCCTCGCCGGCGCAGGCATCGAGCGCCGCATCGATGATCGGACGGTAACCCGTGCAGCGGCAGAGATTTCCCGCCAACGCATCGCAGACTGCCGCGCGCGTCATGGGGCGCGCGCCTTCCTGATAAAGCGCGAACAGGCTCATCACGATGCCGGGCGTGCAGAACCCGCACTGCGAGCTGTGATGCGCCACCATCGCCGCCTGCACCGGATGCAGCGCGCCCTCATGGGCGAGATCATCGACCGTGATCAGTTCGGCGCCGTCGAGCTGGCCAAGCAGCATGATGCAGGTGTTGACCGGCTCATAGACGAGCCGCCCGCCTTTCAGCAGGCCCACCACCGCCGTGCAGGCCCCGCAGTCGCCCTCGGCACAGCCTTCCTTGGTGCCTGTCAGGCGCATGTCCTCGCGCAGCCAGTCGAGCACCGTGCGGCGCGGGCAGAACGCGTCAAGGCTGATCACCTCGCCCCGGCGCAGAAAGCGGATGGCTTTTCGCAGATTTTCCGTCATGTTTTCATCAGTTCAAATCAAGGCTCTGCAACATGGCGCGATGTGATGCAGAACGGAAGGGGTCTTCACCCGTGTCGATTGGTAGCAATGACATCACGCGTCGATGCGAGCGCAGCGAAGCAAGCCATGCTCCGTATCATCAAACTCTCCTCATCCTGAGCCTGTCGAAGGAGGCGTTCCAGAGAGCCGCCGGCTGGATATCATCCTTCGACAGGCTCAGGGTGAGGATGTGGGCGCCGAGACTCGATGGCTTCGCTGCTCTCGCAAGGACAATGACGGGATTTTGTCTGGTGCGAGCATGATCTCCCCCGCCACCCTCGCTGCCCGCATCGCGGCCGGAACAGGTGACGAGCCTTCTGATCTGGTGATCAGGAATGCGCGGCTCTATTGCCTCGTCACGGGCGCGTTGACCGAGACCGATATTGCCATTGTCGGCGACACCATCGTCGGCACCCATGGCCGCTATCAAGGCCACCACACCATTGATGCCAAGGGCCGCATCGCCGTACCGGGCTTCATCGACACGCATCTGCATGTCGAATCGTCGCTCATCACGCCGTTCGAGTTCGAGCGCTGCGTCTTGCCGCATGGCGTGACCACGGCGATCTGCGATCCGCACGAGATCGCCAACGTGCTGGGCACGGAGGGCATCCGTTACTTTCTGACGTCGGCCGAGCGCATGGTGATGAGCCTGTTCGTGCAGCTCTCAAGCTGCGTGCCGGCGACGCATCTGGAGACCGCCGGCGCAGCGCTCTCAGCGGCTGACCTCGTGCCGTTCATGAACCACCCGAAGGTGATCGGTCTCGCCGAGTTCATGAACGTTCCGGGCGTGATCCACCGCGATCCTGGCTGCCTTGACAAGCTCAGCGCGTTTTCGGAGCGGCATGTCGATGGCCACGCGCCGTTGCTGCGCGGACTGCCGCTCAACGGTTATCTGGCCGCCGGCATCCGAACCGACCATGAGACCACGACCGCAGAAGAGGCGCGCGAGAAGCTGGCCAAGGGCATGCATATCCTGATCCGGGAAGGCTCGGTGTCGAAAGACCTGCACGCGCTGATGGACATCATCGACCGCGACACATCGCCCTTCCTCACCTTCTGCACCGATGATCGCAACCCGCTCGACATCGCCGAGGAAGGCCATCTCGACTTCATGATCAGGACGGCGATCGCCCATGGCCGCGATCCGCTGGCGGTGTACCGTACTGCCACGATCTCGGCGGCGCGAGCGTTCGGGCTGACGGATCGGGGCTTCATCGGGCCGGGCAAGCGGGCCGACATCGTTCTGCTGGATGATCTCGGCGACTGCCGTGTCAGCCTGACGCTGGCGGGCGGGCGGCTGGGGGACGAAGCCGCCTTCGCCGCACGCGAGCCGGTGTCGGCGGTGGGCCGCGGCAGCGTGCATTCGCGCACCCTCTCGCCTGAGGATTTCCAGGTGTTGGCCACCGAAGGCGAGACGCCGGTGATCGGGGTCGTGCCCGGCAAGATCATCACCGAGCACCTCAAACGGGTGTTGCCGACCAACAGTGGCAAAGCCGCGGTCGATCTGGCTCAGGACATCGTCAAGGTCTGCGTCATCGAGCGCCATGGCCGCAACAACGGCATGGCGACGGGTTTCGTGCATGGCTTCGGGATGAAGACGGGGGCCATCGCCTCGTCGGTCGGCCATGACAGCCATAATCTGTGCGTGGTCGGTGTCGACGAGGCCTCAATGGCTGCAGCGGCCAACCGGCTGGTGGAGATCGGCGGTGGCTTCTGCGTCGCGGACAAGGGCACGGTTCTGGCCGAACTGGCGCTGCCCATTGCCGGGCTGATGAGCGATGGAACCTTCGAAGAGGTTCATGACAGGCTGATCCCGCTGCGGGCTGCTGCGAAAAGCCTCGGCGTCACGCTGGCCGAGCCGTTCCTGCAGGTCGCGTTCCTGACGCTGCCGGTGATCCCGCATCTCAAGATCACCGACAAGGGGCTGGTCGATGTCGACCGCTTTGCCTTGATCTAGCCGATCAGGGTGCGCTCCGGCATGAAGGCGTCAATGCGGCTTGCCCGCGTGCTGCGCCAGCATTGCGACAACGCGGCGGGCATCGGCCACATACAGTTTGCGGAAGTCCAATTCGGCGCGCTGCAGACGCGGCACGACCTGCCCGGCTTCGTAGCGTCGCAGCAGGAACAGGTGCGTGGTCTCCCAACTGAGCGGCACCGCCTTGGCATAGGCGAGGAAAGCCCCGTGCACATCCTGCGCAAAGGCACGGCTCAGCCCGCTGATCGGGGCAA
The DNA here is from genome assembly GCA_026400555.1 of Hyphomicrobiales bacterium. Taxonomy (GTDB): domain Bacteria; phylum Pseudomonadota; class Alphaproteobacteria; order Rhizobiales; family Beijerinckiaceae; genus Allobosea. The sequence goes on along the minus strand of JAPLOW010000118.1, from coordinate 9,116 downwards.
CGACCGCATCGGCCAGCATGGCCAGGGCGGCGTCAACGGCGGAATGCTGCAGGAGGTTGCGGATGCGCTCATCGAGCACGGCAACCGGAGCATGATCCGCCAACCCGTGAGCCTGGATCGCAGCAGGCTTTGCGGCGGATTGCCTCGGAACCTCCGGATCCGCAGCCGTCACCTCGTCCAGATGCTGTGCGAGATCAGGCCGCTTGATCATGAGATCATAGAGTTCGCCATCATCCAGTGCGGCTTCAGCGAGCTTCGCCTGCGCGGTCGGGGAGAGTTCCGCACCCGGGTTCATGACCAGCGCGACCCTGATTTCACCATTTGCGCGGGACAGGATCACATCCGTCACCGAACTGGCGAGGCGGTTGCGTTCGCACAAGGCCAGCAGGTGCTCAGTGCTCTTCACGGTCGCCAGCGCCAGGAGATGGTCGTCGAGCAACAGCGGGGACAGCTTGATCACGGGGCTCGCGACAACGATGCTGTCATCAAAGGCGAGATGGCGGATGCTCTTGCCCGGCGCGCGCTCCAGCGGGGCGACGGTGTTGGCCAGTTTCTCGCGTGCAAATGTGCTGCACACCGGCAGCAGCGAGACGAAGATCGCATCGAATGTGTCGACGCCGTCATCTGGCAGGATGTTCGAAATGCCGCTGAACAGTTCGGACAGCCTGACGAGCACGTCATCACGGCGCGCCGGGACCAGCCCCGCCACGCTGCGTGAAAACTCTTCCGCCATTTCGCTCGATACGGGCATCACAACCATGAATAGGCCTGCGCGTGGGAACGACAGGCTGCGCTTGTCGGGAACTGATGCCTGACTATCTCTGAAAATGCTGAATAAAGTCCAAACCGCTTTGCATAAATCGCTTAAAAAGCAGGCAATACCAGACCTTTGGCTGCGCTCTCAGCGCGAAGGGCCATGCGACGGGCGCCCGGCAGCCTCGCTCCCGGCTGCGACTCGATCGCAGCGGCGAGGATGGTCATACGCTCGGCGAAGTTGCCTCCGCCCATGGCAGACGGGTCGATTGCGAGGATGAGCTGGCCGGTTTTCGGCGGCCCGCCGGCGCCATCAAGGAAGGAGGAGGCCTCGAAGGCAAAATGAGCGCTCATCAGCGCGGCGGCCAAAATCTCCACCATCATCGCCAATGTCGCGCCCTTGGCGTCTCCGAGCGGCACCATGGTTCCGGCCAACGCCTTGCCGGCGTCGGTGGTGGGATTGCCATCCACATCCAGCGCCCAGCCTTCGGGGATGGCCTCGCCCTTCTGCTTGGCCGCTACGATGGGGCCACGCGCCACCTTCGACAGCGCCATGTCGATGACGATCGGCGCGCGCCCGGCCAGCGGTGCGGCGAAGGCAATCGGGTTGGTGCCGAAGACGGGCTTGCTGCCGCCCCAGGGGGCGATGGCCGCCGGTGTGTTGGCAAAGAGCAGCGCCACGAGCCCGGCCTCCGCCAGCTTCTCGACATGCAGGCCCGCAGCGCCGCAATGGTTCGAATTGCTGATGGCCGCCAGCGCGACGCCTTGCGCGCGGGCGATGGCCGGGAGTTCGGCAATCGCAAGATCGATGGCGGGATAGGCGAAGCCGTCGCGCGCGTCGATGGCCAGCACGCCCGGCTTTGGGCGCGTCGCGATGGGCACGGCCTTGCCGTCGATCTTGCCGCTCTTCACCATGGTCAGATAGGTCGGCACACGCGAGAGGCCGTGCCCCTTGAGCCCGTCCGCCTCGGCGGCGACCAAGGCGGTTGCGACCGAGCGGGCTGCCACTGCGGTAACGCCTGCCGCGATGAACAGGCTGGCGATGTG
>JAPLOW010000118.1:0-7300 GCA_026400555.1 Hyphomicrobiales bacterium | reverse complement strand
CGTTGGGGATGGTGCGGGTGGTCATGGAGATGTCCTCGGTGTCATCCCCGCTGATGCCGCAGGCATCGGGACGGGGACCCAAATCTGGTGAAAGGTGGATCCCCTTCCCGCGCGTGCCGCGCGCCGGGGATGAAACCTAGAAAGGTGGCTAGACAGCCAGCGCCTTCTTCACATTCTCAACCGTGACCCAGCTGACGCGGACGTTGGATTCCTCGGTTACTCCGGCGATATGAGGGGTCAGGATCAGGTTCGGGCACCCGGCGAACAGCGCTGCATCCGCACCCTTGAGCGGCTCATCGTCAAAGACATCGAGCGCTGCGCCCGCGATCTCGCCGGCCTTCAGCGCCATGACGAGCGCGCCTTCATCAACCACGCCGCCACGCGCGGCATTGATCACGATCGCATCCTTGCGCATGGCGGTCAGCGCCCTGGCGTTGATCAGGTTTCGGGTCGCCTCGGTCAGCGGCACATGCAGGCTGACAACGTGGGCGGTCGTGAGAAGCTGGTCCAGCGTGGCCGGGCACGCGCCAAGCTCGGTCCAGACCGGATTGTCGGGCTTAACGAACGGGTCGTAGGCGATCACGGCCATGCCCATGGCCCTGGCGCGCCTTGCCGTCTCGCGGGCGATGGCGCCGAAACCGACGAGGCCGAGCGTCTTGCCGGACATCTCGAAGCCCATCAGGTCATTGCGCGGCCATTCGCCCTTGGCGACGCGATCTGTCGCAAACCAGGCGCGGCGCAGCAGGACAAGCGCCGCGGTAATGACATATTCGGCGACGGAGACGTCATTGGCGCCGGAGGCGGGAAAGACCGCAACGGAGCGGGCGGCGCAGGCCACCAGATCGATGTTGTCGAGGCCGACGCCGAGGCGGCCGACCGCCTTCAGCTTGGGGGCCTGCGCCAGAAGCGGAGCGCGGACCTGCGTGCGGTTGCGCACGATCATGGCGCGGGCGTCCGCCAGAAGCTTGGCCAGTTCCTCGGGCTTGTCGACCAGCTTGGGATCATAGACCACCTTGTAGCCTTTGAGGCCTTCGGTAATGGCCGCTTCATCCATGAACTCGGTGATGACGATGTCTGGCATGGCGCCTCCTCAGCCGACGATCTTCAGGCCGGCGATGATCAGGAACAGGATGACGAAGGTCGCGCCCATGAAAACCGCCATGTGCCGCCAGCCGATCGTCAGGATGGATTTGAGCGAGGTGCCGAGCCCGAGCGCCGCGATCGCGATCAGCAACCCCCATTTTGAGGCCTCGCCGAGCAGCGACTTGATGACCGGAAAACCGACCGATGCTGCGAGGGCGGGGCTTGCCGCCATGAGGCTGTTGAGCAGGCAAAGGGCCAGGAACACGATCGCAAAGACGGGTACCGGCACTTTGGCCTCGCCGGTCCGTTCGCCCTGCTGGACGAAGTACCAGCCGATGGCCAGCACCATGGGCAGCAGCAGGAAGACGCGGAACAACTTGACGATGACCGCCGTGTTACCGACGCTCTCGGAGACAGCGTAGCCCGCGCCGACAACCTGCGCCATGTCGTGGATGGTTGCGCCCAGCATGATGCCGGTGGTGCGCGCATCATAGCCGAGCCAGACGCAGAGCGGTGGATAGGCCAGCATGACGACCGTGGAGATCGCATTCGCCATGACCACGGTGAAGGCGATGTCGGCGCTCTTGCGCTTGTAGTCCGGCACCACGGTGGCCGCCGCCAGTGTGGCGGACGCGCCGCAGACCGCGTTTGCGGCCCCCGCGAGCGCGCCGAAGCCGGCATCGCGGTCCAGCGCCTTCGCCAGCCAGATCGCGGCGACAACCGTGAGGATCATCGAGGCCACGACCAGCATGGCGACGCCGAGGCCCAGACCGATGATGTCACCCAATGCAATGCGCAGCCCGAGCAGGCCGATGGCCCAGCGCAGCAGCTTCTTGACGCAGAAGATCATGCCAGGCTCGAAGCGCGGCGTCATCACGGCCGAATGCAGCGCGATGCCGATGATCAGGGCGATCACCATGTCCGGCAGCGCGAGGCGTCCGCCCGTCAGGGATTTGAGCAGCGGGGCGGCGAGATATGATGCGATCGCCACAGCCAGCGACAGCAGCACGCCGGGGGCGAGCTTTTGGATCGTGGCGGAGGTTGGAAGCGACAGCGCTGTCATGAGACCAGATCAATCCTGTAATGCAGCTTCGGCAAACCTGTGAACGGATTGTCGCAGGTGGCGACATGAATGCCGCCACAGCGCTTGATAACTGCCTGCGATGCGATGTTGGAGGGGTCTGTCGTGATCTCGACCGACCCCAGTCCGACCGATTTCGCCTCGTCCAGCATCATCCGCAACGCCTCGGTCGCATAGCCCTTGCGCCGCTTCCACGGCACGACAGTATAGCCGACATGGCCAGACACGTAGGGCGGCAGTTCGTTCGAGCCCGGCTGCCAGCGCAGATTGATTGCGCCGGCAAATTCCCCATCCCACATCCAGCGGATGATCTGTGGCAATTTTGCTCGCGTCGTCCCGTCCGGCTGGCCAACGACGCCATCCATTCTGACAAGATCGACCAGAAAGGCATCGGCGTCCGCTTTTATGGCCGCAAGGTGCTCTGCGGAAACGTCATGGGTGGTATAGGGTGACCAGCCAGTCCTGAGAGCTGCAGCGTAGGCATCCAGGTGGGCGTGATCTGGCGCGAGCAGTTGAAGTTGTGACGCCATTACGCGACACCGTCATTGCGAGTGCAGCAAAGCAATCCAGAACGGTGCATACCGAGGCTGGATTGCTTCGTCGCTTCGCGCCTCGCAATGACGGGCACGATGCTCACGCCGAACGATACAGCTTGGTCATCGAGAACTCGCGATGGCCGAGCGCTTCGGCGGCGGTGAGGCGGCCGTTGCTGGTGCGCACGATGTTGGCGATCAGCGCGTCGCCGGCTTCCGGGATCGTCATGTCGCGGCGCAGGATGCCGGAGACGTCGACATCGATGTGCTCGGGCATGGTACGCATGGTCTGCGGGTTCCCGGTGATCTTGATAACAGGGACGATCGGGTTGCCGATGACGTTGCCCTGCCCCGTGGGGAAGGTGTGCACGACATAGCCGCCCGCCGCCATCAGGGTCACGCATTCGGCCGCCGCCGAGGAGGTGTCCATGAAATACAGGCCGGGGCCTTTCGCCGGCGCTTCGGCGGGCTGCAGGATGTCGATGTAGGTCGAGTTGCGCCCGATCTTCTCGAGGTTGCCCAGTGCCTTCTCCTCGATGGTGGAGAGGCCGCCCTTGATGTTGCCCTTGGTGGGCTGGCTGTCCGACAGGTCTGAGGTCTTGAACTGCTCGATCACGTCGGTCTGGTAGGCCTTCCACATCTTGTACCAGCGCTCGCCGACTTCCGGGGTTGCGGCGCGGGCCTTGCACAGGTGCTCGGCGCCGGTGATCTCGGAGGTTTCGCCGAAGACGCCATAGATGCCCTTGGGCAGGAGCTTGTCGTACATGTTGCCGACGGTCGGGCAGGAGGACAGGCCGGTGGTGGTGTCGCTCTCACCGCATTTGGTCGAGACCCAGAGTTCGCCGATGTCGCACTTCTCGCGCTGGAGTTCGGAAGCCCACTGCACGAATTCCTTGGCCACATAGCTCGCCTTGGCGATGGTGCCGATATCGCCGACGCCCTCGATGCCGAAGCCGACCACCGGCTTACCGCTCTTGGCGATGCCGTCGACGATGATCTTGGTCCAGCCATCCTCGATGCCGATGACGACAACGGCGGCGACGTTCGGGTTGGAGCCCGCACCGATCAGGGTGCGGAAGTGGATGTCAAGGTCCTCGCCGAACTGCAGGCGGCCATAGGCGTGCGGGATCGCGAGCGTGCCCTTGATGTTGTTGGCAACGGCCTCGCAGGCGCTGTTGGACAGGTCATCGAGGGGCAGGATCAGCACGTGGTTGCGCACGCCGACGCGGCCATTCTCACGCCGCCAGCCGAGGAAATTGTCGTTCTTCGCGGTGGACCGCTTCTTGAGGACGGGCGCCTTGAAGCCCGGCACGTCGATCTTGCGGCCCTTGATGTTGGCCAGGCGGTTCTTGTTGAGCGCGAAGTTGGCGACGATGGTCATTGACTTGGTCCTTTCAGCTCCCCGGTGTCATTCCCGGCCGGAGCGAAGCGAAGGGGAACGGATTCCATTGGCGTCAGCGGTGGCAACGCCCCTTACCGGCCCTGCGGGCCGCCGGGCATGACACCGGATGGTCTCACCAGCGCTTGGTCTTGAGGTTGTGGACGTGCACGTAGTCGCCGACCTTGGCGGCCCCAACCATCTTGCCGATGTCCTGGCCATACTTGATGGCCGTGTCGCCGACCTTCAGGTTTTTGAGCGCGACCTTGTGGCCGATTGGCACATCGGCATTGGCGGTCAGTTCGAAGGAGGAGTTGTCATGGGTGACGACGCACAGCATTTTGGTGCCGGCCTTCAGGCCTTCAACCACGACAACGCCGACGTTGTCCTCGCGCTCATGGACGAGCAGGTGCGGTGCTGACATCGGTTAACTCCCTGTTGCGATGTTTTCGTGAGACGGGCGCCTTGCCCCTCTCGACGGCTTCATATTTTTAGTCTTATATAAGACATATGACTTCTGACAAGATCAAAATGGACTCGTTTCCCCCGCCAGTCACCGCGCCGCAAGTCGGGTTCAGGCCGCTCTACAGGCAGGTCAAGGACGAGTTCGTCAAACGCATGGTCGACGGGCTCTGGCCGGCCGGCTTCCTGCTGCCGAGCGAAGGCCAGCTTGCGGCGGAGATCGGCGTCAGCCAGGGCACGGTGCGCAAGGCGCTGGATGAACTGGCCGCCGAGAACCTGCTGGTGCGCCAGCAGGGACGCGGCACCTTCGTCGCGCAACATGACGAAAAACGCATTCTGTTTCAGTTCTTTAAGCTGGTGCCGGATGATGGCGTCGCGCGCTTCCCGGAAAGCGTGGTGCTCGAGGCGGCCGTGTTCGCCGCGACCGAGACCGAGCGCGAGCAACTGGGGCTGGAGCCTGGCGCAAAGGTGGCACGCGTGCGCCGCATGCGCGCCATCGACGACGTGCCGATGATCGTCGAGACCCTGTCGCTGCCAAATGCCATGTTTCCGGGCATCACCGACTCGGTCGTGCCGAACAGTCTTTATGCATTCTATGCAGAGCGCTACGGCGTGACCATCGCCCATGCCCGCGAGAAGCTGAAGGCGATCACGCTGAACACGGTAGACGCGGCGATTCTGCGCAAGACCGCAGGACATCCGGCGCTCTTGGTGCAGCGGTTAGCCCTTTCGCTCGATGCCAAGCCGGTGGAATGGCGGGTGAGCCTTTGCCTGACTGACGATGCGCACTATCTGTCCTTCATGAGGTAGAGCATCGCACGCTTTGATCCGGACAAGCCGTGACGCACGATCGCGACAACATCACAAACCGACCTCGGGAGGGTCCCCCATGCCACCATTTACCAAGTCCCTGTTTATGGCCGCTACAGGCGCCCTGGCGTTCAGCGGGACCGCCCTCGCGCAGGGCTTTCCGTCCAAGCCGATCACGCTGATCGTGCCGTTTGCGGCAGGTGGCCCCAGCGACGTGATCGGGCGGCTTGTCGGCGAGCATATGAGCCGTACGCTTGGCCAGCAGGTCGTCGTCGAGAACGTGGCCGGCGCGGGCGGCACTGCCGGCGCGCAGCGGCTGGCGACTTCCACTGCCGACGGACATACGGTCCTGATCCATCATCTGGCGCTCAAGGCCGCGCCGGCGCTCTACAACAACCTGCGTTACGACACCGCGACCGCCTTCGAGCCGCTCGGCATGATCAATACAGGGCCGATGGTCGTCACCGGCAAGATGGGGCTTAGCCCGACCACGGCCTCCGAGTTCTTCGCCTTCGCCAAGACGCAGGGTGACAAGCTGACCATGGCCCATGCCGGCAACGGGTCCAACTCGCATTTGTGCATCATCCTGATGAACCAGGCCGCTGGCTCCAAGCCGACACAGGTCGCCTATCGTGGCACAGGCCCGGCCATGAACGATCTGGTCGCAGGCCAGGTCGATGCGCTGTGTGACCAGTCGACCAGCGCGATCCCCCAAATCCAGGGCAACAAGGTCAAGGCTTATGCGGTGACCTCGCGGCAGCGGCTCGACATCATCAAGGATGTGCCGACGGCCCGCGAGAGCGGCACCGCCATCGACATGACCGTCTGGCATGGGCTCTACGCCCCCAAGGGCACCCCTGCAGAAGCGCTGGGCAAGCTGAGCAACGCGCTGCAGGCAGCGATGAAGGACGAGGCGATCAACGCCCGCTTCGCCTCCTTCGGAACGACTGCTTTCCCCGAAGCGCAGCGCACGCCGGCAGCGCACAAGGCGGCCTTCGAGGCTGAAATCGCCAAGTGGGCCAAGGCGATCAAGGACGCTGGCGTCGCAACAGGCGCTGCGAACTGACGCGCTGCTTGATGCGCACGCGCGTCAAGGTCTGCTGCATTTCATCCGTCGCCGAGGCTGATCTCGCGGTCAGCCTTGGTGCGGATGCTCTCGGGCTGGTGGGCGCGATGCCCTCCGGTCCCGGCCCGATCGCGGACGAACTGATCGCCGAGATCGCTGCGCGTGTGCCGCCGCCGGTGGCGACGTTCCTGCTGACCGCGGAGACCAAAGCCGAGGCTATTGCGGCCCATGCGATCAAGGTCGGCGCCTCGACGGTGCAGATCGTCTCCCATATCGATCCGGCCGAGGCGGCGCGGCTGCCGCGCCTCATTCCCCATATCAGACGCGTGCAGGTGATCCATGTCGAAGGCGAGGATGCGCTTTAGCTGATATCTGCCTATGCACCGCACAACCACGCCTTCCTGCTCGATTCAGGCCGCCCGGCTGCGCCGATGCCGGAGCTTGGCGGTACGGGCCGCGTGCATGACTGGAGGGTCAGCGCCGCTTTCGTGACCGGCTCGCCGCTGCCTGTGCTCCTCGCGGGCGGGCTTCATGCCGGGAATGTGGCGGACGCGATCAGGCAGGTCAGACCCTATGGCGTCGACCTTTGCTCCGGCGTGAGAAGCCCGGTCGATCTGGACGCGGGGAAGCTGGGCCGGTTCATGGCCGCTGTGCAGCACTGAGGGTGCGAGCACCCGATCAGGATCAGCGGATTCGCGCCGGGATGGCGACCAGGCTGACGCCGACCATCCTCCACAAATTTTGCCGGTCGTTTCACATTTGAAGTGCATCACCTGACGGATTATCGGGTGAGTGATGGGCCAAGTTTACAACCACCTCAGCGGTGAGGAACGCAATTTCATTCATCGGCATCTGAATGAAGGTCGGAGCTGTCGCTGGATAGCCGG
>JAPLOW010000165.1 GCA_026400555.1 Hyphomicrobiales bacterium | reverse complement strand
CGCGCTGATGACCAACCCGAAGCTGCTCATCCTCGACGAGGCGACCGAGGGCCTTGCGCCCGTGATCCGGGCCGAGATCTGGAGTTGCCTCGCGACCCTCAAATCAGAGGGACAGTCGATCCTGATCGTGGACAAGAACCTGAGCGTGCTGCGCCGCTTTGCCGACCGGCATGTCGTGATCGAGAAGGGCCGCACGGTCTGGACCGGCACCGGCGCCGACCTCGACCGCGATGCCGAGGCGATCCACCGCCATGTCGGCGTCTGAGCGCCCGCTGCGCCTCGCCCTGGTCGGCTGGGGCGCGATCGGGCAGCGGCTAGCCGCGCTGGTCTCCGACATGGCCTTGCCCGTGACGATCGTGGCCGTCGCCGTGCGTGACGCCGGCAGGATGCGCGCTCCGCCGCCTGCGGGCGCCGCGGTCATCACTGCACCTTCGGATCTTGCCGCGTGCCGCCCTGCCCTCGTGATCGAAGCCGCCGGGCGCGCCAGCGTCGGGCCATGGGCAGAGGCTGCGTTGACGGCGGGATGCGAGATCATCGTTGCCTCGACCAGCGCCTTCACGGACGATGGGTTGCTGGCCCGGCTGATCACGCTTGCCGGGCAGCATGGCGGGCGGTTGACGGTTCCGTCAGGTTCAATCGGCGCTGTTGATGCGCTCAGCGCCGCCAGCGTGCTGCCGCTCACATCCGTCACGCATCGCATCGTCAAGCCGCCTGGCGGCTGGCGCGGAACGGTGGCGGAGGGGCTGGCCGATCTCGCCGCGCTGACGACGGCAACCGTGCTGTTTTCCGGCAGTGCGCGCGAGGCGGCTGCCCGTTTCCCGCAGAACGCCAACGCAACCGTCGTGACGGCGCTCGCCGGAATCGGCCTCGACAGGACCCGCGTCGAACTGATTGCCGATCCGCACAACGGCCAGAACCGCCACGACATCGCCGCCGAGGGCGCATTCGGCCGGTTTGAGATCACGCTGGCCAACGCGCCGATGGAAGGCAATCCCCGCTCGTCGGCGTTGACAGCGCTGAGCCTTGTCCATCTCGTGCGGAACCGCTGCCGGGCCTTTTCGATCGGCTGACGGTCAGGTCCTCGCGCCAACCCATATGACATGCCTGGCGCCGCGCTTGCCGTGCGCCCGCACCCCATGCTCGGCGACGGCGAAGCCCGAGCGCTCAAAGCGCTGGCGGAAGGCGTCGGCACGGTGGGCCGACCAGACGGCGAGCGCGCCGCCGGGCTTCAGGGCTGCATGGGCTTCTGCCAGCCCTGCCCTGCCGTACAGGCCGTCATTGCTGGCCGCGGTCAGCCCATCGGGGCCGTTGTCGACATCGAGCAGGATCGCGTCAAAGCGGCCGCGTCCGGCCCGGATCACGGTGCGCACGTCGGCAATTTCGATCCGTACCCTTGGATCGTCGAGGCACCCGCCGAAAACCGGCGACATCGGGCCGCGTGCCCACTCCGCCACCGCCGGGACCAGTTCGGCGACCAGGACGCGCGCATCTGCAGGCAGGAGCGCCAGCACGGCGCGCAAGGTGAAGCCCATGCCGAGGCCCCCGACCAGAATTTCGGCGCCAGGACGGGCGGCAATGGCGGCGCAACCGAGCGAGGCCAGCGCCTCCTCCGAGCCGCTGAGGCGGCTGTTCATCAGCTCATTGCCCCCGAGCATGATCGAGAACGCGTCGCCGCGCTGGAACAGCCTGAGGGTTTCACCGCCGGGAATGGCGGCCGTTCCGATGAGCAGGCGCGGCTGCATCGGCGCGTTCAGAAGCTCTCATCCAGCAAGGCGAGATAGTCCGCCTTGCCGATCTTTCGGGCGTTGGTCGGCGTGGTATGATCCTCCATGGCATTGTCAGCCACACCATCGAACCATTCGCGTCTGACGCCCATCGCGGACAGTGTGGGGGGCAGGCCGAGCCCGGCGCTGAAATCAGCAATGAAGCGATCAAGCGACACATCAGCGGGCAAGCCGAAGGCGCGGCCGAGGCGCTCGTATTTGTCACCAACCGCCGGGGCGTTGAAGCGCAGCACGGCGGGCAGAAGCACCGCGTTTAGCGTGCCGTGGTGCAAATGGGCCTGCTTCAGGCCGCCGAGCGCGTGGGACATGGCATGGACGGCGCCAAGCCCCTTCTGGAAGGCCATGGCGCCCATCATGGAGGCCATCATCATCTCGTAACGTGCCTGCCGGTCCTGCCCGCTGCGGACAGCGCGAGGAAGGTTCTCCACCGCCCTGATCGCGCCGTCATAGGCGATTGCGCCAGCCGGCGGGTTCTCGATCGGGGAAATGTAGCATTCGATGCAATGGGTCAGGGCGTCCATTCCGGTCGCCGCCGTCAGCATCGGCGGCAGGCCCAGCGTCAGGTCCGGATCGCAGATGGCGCGCCGCGGCATCATCGCCGGACCGATGACCGAGAGCTTGCGGCCATCGGCAAAACTGATGACCGCGCCGCGCCCGACCTCCGAGCCCGTTCCGGATGTGGTCGGGATCGCGATCATCGGAGCGCCGGCCGGTTTCATCAGCTTCAGACCGCCAAGGATCATGGCGTATTGCCGCAGCGGCCCCTCATGGGTGGCGAGAAGGGCGACGCCCTTGGCCAGATCGAGCGCGGAGCCGCCGCCCAGCGCAACCACGCCGTCGCAACGCGCTTCACGATAGAGGCCGAGCGCCGCATCCACCGCAATCTCGGTCGGATTGCCGGGAGTCTCGTCAAAGACGGCGTTGCCATCCGGCATCAGCGCCAGAACCCGGTCGGCGATGCCGGCCGCCCGCACCCCCTTGTCGGTGATCAGCAGCGGACGGGCCATGCCGACGGCGGCCATGTCCTCGGGCAGGTGCTGGATGGCGCCGAAGTCGAAGCGAATGGTGGTCAGATAGGAGATGATGGGCATGCAATCTCACCGTTTCGTCAGGCAGGCCGGGTCGCGGTTCTGGCCGTGAACAGCCTGACGCCGATCACGACCCCGAGCAGAAGGAGGGCCGCCCCGGCCCATTCATGAGCGTAGGGCACGCGCGCCTCGTAGGCAAAGCCATAAATCAGGGCGAACACTGTCTCGGAGACGATCAGTTGGGCCGAGAGGGCCAACGGCAGGCGCTTGGAGGCGAGCGTCCAGAAGTACTGGGCGATCCAAGAACCGAACACTCCGGTGACGACGGCCCAGGCGATCAGCCGCATCCCATCCGCTCCGCCAAAGCCGCGCGCCGGGATTTCGCTCCAGCCGAGCAAGGGGGCAAGGACCACGATCGGCAGGACGCCGACCATGGCGCCGACGCCCTGAAGCGAGGTCCAGGCCAGCGCGCCCGGCGCATCCGGCGCGCGCATGGCCCGCGCATTGGAGACAGCATAGGTGAACCAGACGAACAGCGCACACAGGGCCAGCCCGAAGCCGAGCAGGACATGGCCTTGCGCCACGGGGTTCGATGTGGCCCCGATCGTGGCGGTGTTGATCACGACGAGCCCGGCGATGATCAGGCCGAGCGGCAAGGCAAGACTCCGCCAGGCCACCACGGGTTCCTGCCAATTGCCGTAAAGCGCAAGCAGCACAGGCAGCGCGCCGATCACCAGCGGCGCAATGGCAGGTCCGGAGAGCCGCACCGAAAACGCCACGAAGACGTAGTAGGTGACATAGCCGGTGACGCCAAGCCAAAGCGCCTGGAGCGTCTTGTGCAGCCCGATGTTCCCTGGCCGGAAGCGCGGGCTGATGGCCATCAGGGCCAGCGACGTAGCCCCGAAGGCAAGGTAACGCAGGATCGCCAGATCAACCTCGCTGTAGGGGAGGACCGCGCGCGGCGCGACAAAGGTCATGCCCCAGAAGGCGCCGGCGCCGAGCCCGGCCAGAAGTCCGATGAGCATGTGTGATGTCGTCCAGCAGCGCGCGAACCGTGAGAGCTCGCCACCGGTTATGCCCGGAAAATCAGAAGTTTACCAATCGTCTTTGATGAAGTGAGTCATTCGGTTCACAGATTGAATCGGGTTGTTCACAGCCTGATTCAATCGGGGATGACCGTGCCGCTGTCGCCCTGCCCGGCGTCAGCCCTTGCGCGGGCTGCGCATGGTGACGAATTCCTCGGCGGCACTCGGATGAAGTGCGATCGTGCGATCGAAATCGGCCTTGGTCGCGCCCATGGTGACGGCGACGCCGAGCGACTGGATGATCTCGCCGGCATCGGGTCCGAGCATGTGCGCGCCAAGCACCTTGTCGGTGTCAGGGTCGACGACGAGTTTCATGTAGGTGCGGTCCTCGCGCCCCGTCATGGTGGCCCGCATCGGACGAAACTGCGTGTCGAACACGGTGACCGCATGCCCCACCTTGACCGCGTCCTGTTCGCTGAGGCCAATCGTGCCAATCTCGGGCGTCGTGAACACCGCGGTCGCGATCGGATAATGCTTTACCGTCCATGGTTTGCCGCCAAACAGGCTGTCGGCGACAGCATGCCCCTCGCGAATGGCGACGGGCGTGAGGTTGACACGGTTGGTCACGTCGCCGACGGCATAAATCGTTGGGCAGATTGTCTGCGACGCCGCATCGACCGGAATGGACCCATCCGGATTAAGCGCGATGCCCGCTGTTTCGAGACCAAGTCCTTTTGTGTTGGCTCTGCGGCCTGTCGCCACCAGCACGGCATCAACATCGAGCGTCGTTCCGTCCTGCAAGGTCAGATGCCGCACGCCGTGCTGGCCTTCGTCGATGCGCGTGATCGTTTGACCAAGTTTCAGGGTCATCCCGGAGCGGGCAAGTCCATCGCGCAGCCGCATCCGTATGTCCTCGTCGAAGCCGCGCAGGACGTTGTCGCCGCGGTGGATCAGCGTGATCTCGACCCCGAGCCGCGCGAAGACGCAGGCAAATTCGAGCGCAATGTAGCCGCCGCCGACCACCGCCATGCGCTTCGGGAGCGTGCGCAGATGAAACACCTCGTTGGAGGTGATGCCAAGATGGCCCCCGGGGATAATGGGCTCAAGCACCGGATGTCCACCGGTCGCGACCAGGATATGGTGCGCCTTGATGGTTTCGCCGGAACGGACCAGCCGCACGAGGCCGGGCCCGGCGACAACCGCCCGCTCCTCGACGATCTCGACGCCGGCGCCGTTCAGCCCCTTGCGGTACAGGCCCGAAAGGCGCGTGACCTCGGCCGCTACGGCGTCGCGCAGCATCGGCCAATCGAAGCTCGGCATCCCGACGGTCCATCCGAACGCTGCGGCGTCCGCCATGTCATCGGCGAAACGGCTGGCGTAGACATACAGCTTCTTGGGAACGCAGCCCCGGATGACGCAAGTGCCGCCTATGCGGTCTTCTTCGGCCACCATCACCCTGGCGCCATGCCCGGCTGATATGCGGGCCGCGCGGGTTCCGCCGGAGCCCGCGCCAATCACGAACAGGTCAACCTCGCGCATGGCGCGCAGGCTCAGACCGTATGGCCCTTCTTGCGCATCTCCTCGCGGAAGCGGCTGAGGAAGAACTCCGAGGTCTGCTGCATCCACGGCTCCATGCCGGCGAAGATCTGGTTGAGGAAGCTCGGCTGCACCGTGACATATTTCTTGCCCGAGGCGCTGTTGAAGAAGGCGAGGATGTCCTTCAGTTCGGCCTCGGTGAACAGCACGCCGGCCGAACGCGGTGGTGACGAAGTTCTGGCGGATGCGTAGCGCGATGTCGGGCATGACGCCGTCGAACGAGCGCGAAATGCCCGTGATCTCGACAAGTTCCCGTGCCAGCTTGAGCTGGCTCTCGGGGACGGCGGCCGCCGGGGGGCCGGAGGCCGGCGGCGCGGCCGGAGCAGGCACCTGTGCCAGCACGGGGCCAGCGATGATAACCGTGGCGGCCACAAGAGCGGCCAGAACAGAACGCTTCATAGTGTCATATCCTTTTCTCCAGTGTCCTTGTCAGACGTGGGCCGGGTTCGTCAATCAGTCATCGTCAATCAAGCGAGCCCAGCACGCGCACGCCCGCGTCCGTGGCCAGAATCGCGGCGCTGGCCATGCCGAGAAACAATCCATGCTCCATCACGCCGGGAATGGAGGACAGCGCAAGCGCCAGTTCTTCCGCGCGGTCGATTCGGGTGAGGGAGGCGTCAATGATGTGATGCCCGCCATCGGTGATCAGCCATTGCCCCGCCTTGTCACGCCGAACCGTGACGGAACCATGGCAGCCGGCAGCAGCGATCGCCCTTTCGATCGCCAGGGTCGTGCTGACGATGCCGAAGGGCGCCACCTCGATCGGCAGCGGATAACGCCCAAGCCGGTCGACCAGCTTGGTCTGATCGGCGATCACGATCATCCGGGCCGAGGCGGCGGCCACGATCTTCTCGCGCAGCAGTGCTGCGCCGCCGCCCTTGATCAGCCTGAGATCATGATCCAGTTCATCGGCGCCATCGACAGTGAGGTCGAGTTCGGGCAGTTCATCCAGCGTTTTCAGCGTGATGCCAGCTTCCAGCGCCAACGCGTGGGTCTGCTCCGAGGTCGGCACGGCCTCGACGGTCAGGCCGGCGCGGACACGCGCGCCCAGCAACTCGACAAAGTGCTTTGCGGTGGAGCCCGTGCCGAGGCCAAGGCGCATGCCGGGCCGGACCAGTTCCAGCGCCCGAGCCGCCGCCAGACGCTTCAGCGCTTCAAGGTCTGCCATGATCATCTCCGGTTCATCTTGCGCGGCATAGCGTTTCGGGGCCGGCACGTAAACCAATGATCAAAACATGGGCGATCAAGCCCGATCCTTGGACTTGACGTGCCTGACCCGGGATGGCCGACTGGATGAAGAATGAGTAAACTCAGGGGCTGGGGATTTGTGGCAGGGGTGAGCGCGGCGCTGCTTGGCGTTTGCGTGGGCGTCCGTGCGTCCGACGCCCCCGAAGCCGCCCGACCCGTCTGGTGTCCCACCGCCATTGCCGAACGCAGCCAGGCCAATGACATCCAGTACCGCAAGATCGCAGAGAAGCTGCAGCAGCGGCAGCCGATTCGGCTGGTCGCCATCGGTTCCTCCTCAACCGAAGGCAGCGACCTCGCCGACCGGCAGCAGGCCTATCCGGTGCAGATGGAACGGAGGCTCAACGCGCTGTTCGGCGCCGGCGCCTTCATCGTGTTGAACAAGGGCCGTGGTGGCGAGGCCATGCCGGAGACGATCGCCCGCTTTGACAGTGATGTCGAGCAGCAGTCCCCCGACCTCGTCATCTGGCAACTCGGCGTCAATGATGTGGTGCGCCAGCAGGACATGTCGGTCAGCGCGCGCAATGTGGATGCCGGCCTGCGCAAGCTCGACCTGATCGGCGCTCCCGTCATCCTCATGGACATGCAACTCGCCCCGAAAGTGCTGCTGTCAACCGTGCTGCAGCCGATGCGCGCCCTGCTGGCTGACGCCGCGACCCGGCGTGACGCCCTGCTTTGGAGCCGGTTCGACCTGATGCGCGGCATTGTCGACACAGGCGGCGCGACCATGGCAGAGCTGATCAAGGCGGATGAACTGCACATGACCGTGCCGATGCATGCCTGCACCGGGATCGTGCTCGCCGAGACGATCGCCGCCAGGCTGCCGCTGCGGGTCGGGCAGGACGTGGCCAGCACGCGCGCACCCGGGCCACGCTGACGGATCAATCGTCGACCAAAAACAGTCTGTCAGTTGCTCGGGCCGGGCGACAGATCCACGGCGACCACACGGTCAGCCGCCGCTTCCGCGATCCAGAACTGCTCACCCACGCGCGTCATGGCGCGCGCCTGACCGCGATCAGACAGCTGCGCCGAGACCGTGGCAGTGCCGGTCTTGGGATCAAAGCGCATCAGCCGGTCCTTGCCGACATCGGTGACCAGCACATCGCCGCTGGGCTCCAGCGCGATGGAGTGCGGTCGGCTTCCCTCTCCCGTCGGCCAGGCATCCCAGCTGCGGCGGCGCGGATCGAATCGGGCAATCCGCGCGGAGCGGAAGGCGCTGACCCAGACGCGACCGGAGGCGTCAACGGCGATGCCCTTGGGACCCTCGACGCCGGACGGCATCACGAACGCGTCCTGCTTCAATGTCTGCGGATCGACCCGAACAACCTGATTCGAGGCATAGGCTGCAAACCAGACTGACCCTGACGGCGACATGGTGATCTGCGCCGGGCCCCGCCCGCCGATCGCCTCGACGAGGCTGATCTGGCCGGTTGCGGTGTCGAGCCTGCCGAGCCAGCCATTGTAGCCGGTGAACAGCAGGATGTTGGCCGCGGTACAGACCGCCCCCGTCAGATCGGCCGTCACGCCTGACGGCATCGGATGGCGCGTGACCTGCTCGGTGGCGGGGGTCACCTCATGGATCACGTTCAGGGCCGGATCGAGAACATAGAGCTTGCCGTTGCCGCAGCGCGTCAGGTTGCGCGGCTTGGCACCATGGCCGAGCGCCATGTAGCTGACTGACCGGGAGGCGACGTCCACCTCGCCGACGGCGCTGCGTGAGGCGGAGGTGAACCAGATCGTGACCTCCGCGCCATCTGCGCCGACAATGCCGCTGGGCACGGCGGAGCCGTCAAGCGCGATGACGATGGTCGGGGCCTTCGATCTGTCCGATGCGGACACGGGCAGCGCCAGCGCAGCGCCAAGCACACCCAGCAGGGCAGCGCCGTGAGCAGCGCGGCGCAGGATCCGGCTTGCAGCACGATTGTGAAGGATCGAGGCCATTGCGCGTATCATGCCCGACATCCTCACTTTGTCGAGGGCTCGGCCAGCACCTTGGCCAGCGGAGCGGCGGGCCCGGGAGCAGGCCTGACCTCGGCTTCGGCTTCGGGCAGAGCAACCGCGGCGTCGCGCTTGCCCATCCTCGCCTGCCAGTCGAGCAATACTGCGAAGCAGATCAGGATGGCGCTGCCGCCGATGAGAACACCGATCTGGATTGCCAGCACAAAGCCGGTTTCGCGCAGGATCACGCCGCACACCGTCGACAGCACAAGCCCGAGCACGAAGACGGGGAGCGACTGGCGCCCCATGACGGCGAGCATCCGGGCCGGCATGGCATCGAGCCAGCCCGCCGCACGCGGGATCAGAACGGCCAGCAGCCAGGCCTTGGCGAGGCCGTCCACCAGCCTGAGCACGGTGAGGTTTCGATCAGGCTCAGGTTGGCCAGGGCCGGGATCTGACGCCATGGCGCCACCGAGAGCAGAGAAAACAGCACGTAGGCCGAGGCGAGGGTCGTGATGAAGCCCACGAGCCTGCGAAGGCGGAACAATGGCTCGAGCCGCCCGGTCGTGGTGAGATGCGCCATCACCACGCCGCCGACGAAGATGAACTGCCATGCCAGCGGATTGAAGAACCAGACCCGGCTGGCCTGGATGTTGGGCAGGTTCAGGCCCCAGACCTGCGCCACCATGTAGAGCGCGAAGGACAGCGCCAGAGGCAGGGCCCAGTGCACGCGCAGGGCCAGAAGCACCAGTGGCAGGGCGGCCAGAACCAGCATATAGAGCGGCAGAATGTCGAGGTAGTTCGGCAGGAAAGTCAGCGTTACAACGCCAACGATTGCCTGAGCAGGATCAGCCAGGAACACATCAAGCCCGAGCGCTTCCAGATAGTTCGGATCGCCGAAGCGCCGTGCCGCATAGGCGGCAATGCCCGCAACCAGCACGACCAGCGCGAGGTGCGTCACATAAAGCTGCCAGACCCGGGTGAAGATCGGCAGGGATCCACGCAGCACGCCGGCGGAGTCCAGTTTTCCGTTGTAGGCCTGATAGGCGGAGAGGCCGGCGATCAGCACGAAGGCCTCGGCGGCGTCGGCATAGCCAAACGCCTGCGGCGTGAGCCCCGCGAAGATCATCCCGGGAATGTGGTCGACGAAAATGATCAGGAGCGCGAGACCCCTGAGCACATCCAGCCTGACATCCCTTGACTGGGCAGAAGCCCGCATCGCGTCGCTCCCTCGCTCTTCCTGAATGTTTATTCAGAATTGGTGGCGAAATCACGACACAGATGCGTGAGCAAGGTGAATGAAAGGTTTCCGGCGCGGGCGCGGCGCAGGATTTTGCTCAGGGCCGAACCCAAATACGGCGGATCAGGACCATACGCGGGACAAATGGGCCGCTGTGACGGTCAGGTCAGGCCCGACCGTCATGCGGCCGTTTCGCGCCTGAACGACTTCGCCCTCACATCCCGAGGCCACCGAGCAGCACGTACTTGATCTCGGTGAATTCATCCATGCCGTGGCTTGAGCCTTCGCGGCCGAGGCCACTTTCCTTGACGCCACCGAAGGGCACTTCGGCTGAGCCAAGCAGGGCCGTATTGACCGCGACCATGCCGTATTCCAGCGCCTCGGAGACGCGGAAGACGCGGCCGAGGTCGCGGGCGTAGAAGTAGGAGGCCAGCCCATACTGGGTGGCGTTGGCCTGGGCGATGACATCGGCCTCGTCAGTGAAGCGGAAGATCGGAGCCATCGGGCCGAAGGTTTCGTCGCGGGCGACAACCATCTTTGTCGTGACGCCGCTGAGAACCGTCGGCTCGAAGAAGGTGCGCCCGAGCGCGTGGCGCTTGCCGCCGACGACCACCTTGGCGCCCTTCGCGACCGCATCCTTGATGTGGCTTTCGACCTTTTCTACGGCTTCCATCGTGATCAGCGGCCCCTGCATCACGCCGACTTCCGCGCCGTTGCCAACCTTGAGATCAATGACCTTCTTTGCGAACTTCTCGACGAAGGCGTCGTAGATGCCGTCCTGAACATAGATGCGGTTCGCGCAGACGCAGGTCTGGCCCATGTTGCGGTACTTCGAAACCACTGCGCCTTCGACAGCGGCATCGAGATCGGCATCGTCGAACACGATAAAGGGAGCGTTGCCGCCCAGTTCGAGACCAACCTTCTTAACGGTCGAGGCTGCCTGCCGCATCAGGAGCTTGCCAACCTCGGTGGACCCGGTGAAGCCGATGGCCCGCACGGCGGGCGCCTCGCACCAAACCTTGCCGATGGCCGGGGCATCGCCCGTCAGGATGTTGAGCACGCCTGCAGGGATGCCGGCGCGATGGGCCAGTTCAGCCAGCGCCAGCGCCGTCAGCGGCGTTTCAGGCGCGGGCTTGATCACGGCGGTGCAGCCAGCGGCAAGCGCGGGCGAGACCTTGCGGGTGATCATGGCGGCCGGGAAATTCCACGGGGTGATCGCGGCGATGGATGCGCTTGGCTTCCTCGGCATAATACTCGACGAATGAGGCGGCATAGGCGACCTCGCCCTTCGCCTCGGCCAGCGGCTTGCCCTGTTCGGAGGTCATGATCAGCGCGATGTCATCGACATTGGCCATGATCAGTTCGAACCACTTTTTCAGAATCGCACAACGCTCCTTGGCCAGTTTCTTCGACCAAAGCTTGAACGCCGCCTCCGCTGCATCGACGGCGTCCTGCGCTTCCTTTGCGCCGTGATGGGGGACCCGCGACAGCAGTTCGCCGGTGGCCGGATTCTCGACTGCGTCGACGCCCTGCCCGACCCATTGGCCATTGATATAGGACTGTGACTTCAGCAGGCTTGGGTCTTTGAGCAGCATGGCGAACCTCTGTGTGCGGCGGGCGGAATGAACCTCGTGCAGGTCACATAGCACCTTCATGCACGATCTTTAAGCAGGCATCCGCGCAAGGGGCCGTTGCAGGGCATGCTTGCGCCATTCGCCTGGGGTCAAGCAATCCTGAAAAAAACAGGGCGTGAATCAGAGCAGATTGTTGACAGCCCCCCTTGCCGCAAGGATATCCTTAAACGCTTTTTCGGGGGATTTGCACATGTTGAAAACGGTTAACGCCACACTCGGCGCCCTGGCGCTTGTCGCACTGCTGCCCAGCGCGGCGCAGGCCTGCAATCGCGGCGCCGAAGTCTGCAGCTTCACGCTGTTCAACAACACGAGCGTCAAGCTCAATTCGTTCCAGGCCTCGCCGGCACGCGTGAACAAATGGGAAGAGGACATTCTTGGCAAGCGCGTGCTCAATGCAGGTGGCGAGATCAGCGTCAACATGAGTGATCGCCGGCCCGACTGCATCTATGACTTCCGCTTTACCTTCGCCGATGGCGACATTGTCACGCGCAAAGCGATCAATGTGTGCAAGCTCGGGCGCTACACCCTGAACGAGTGAGCGCAGCCGCGGCGCCTAGCTGACGGTCACGCCCTTCCAGAAGGCGATGCGGCCCCTGATGGCGTCGGCCGCATTCTTCGGGTCAGGATAGTACCAGGCGGCGTCGGTGTTCTCCACGCCATCCACGACGATCGACTGGTAATGCGCGGTTCCCTTCCAGGGACAGACCGTGGTGGTGCTGCTCGGCTTGAAGAACTCCCGCTTGACGTCGCCGGGCGGAAAATAGTGGTTGTTCTCGATCACGACGGTGTTCGCGGACTGCGCAATCACGGTCCCTTTCCAGATGGCCTGAACCATGGCGCTGCTCCCTGCACAGGCGGATCGCCTGTCAATTCCCCATGACATATGGGGTGCGTGTGGCTAGGATGCATCCATCTGCAACGGGTGTTCGGGGGAGCATCCATGATCCACTGGCTGTTTGAGCACCTCGTGATGGTCCACATTGTCGTGGGCGCCTTCGGACTTGCGGCTTTCTGGGTCCCCGTGATCGGGCGCAAGGGCGGGTTCAACCACAAGCGCTGGGGCCGCTGGTTCGCCTGGGCGATGCTGACCAACGGCGTTTTTGCCGCGGCCATGGCCGCCTGCACCCTGATCGATCCGCTGCCGACCCATCCCAAACTCACCGATGTCGCCCTGATCCGCGGCATCTTCGGTTGGATGATGCTGTATCTCGGCATTCTCACCGCAAGCCTCGCCTGGCACTCGCTCACGGTCGTGAAGAACAAGCTGAACCACGTGGCCAACCGCGACTGGTTTCATGTCGGCATGCAGGCCATCACAGTGGCGAGCGCGCTGAATTGTCTCGTGCTCGGCATCATGATCGGCCAGCCCCTGATGATTGCCATGCCCTTCATCGGCTTCGCGGCGGCCGGTACGAACCTGTGGTATATCTACAAGCCTGCGCCGCCGCGGATGGATTACCTGATCGAGCACTTCAAGGCCGGCGTCGGCGCTGGCATTTCCTGCTACACCGCCTTCCTTGCCTTCGGGGCCGTGCGCTATGCGCCGCAGCACGCGCTCAACCCGGTGGCCTGGTCCATCCCCTGCATCATCGGGCTCAGCATCATCATCTGGCATGCGCACAAGCGTGACTATTTTGCGCGCTTCGGGTGGAAGAAGGTGCGGGCGGCGGCTGAGTAACTGGCGCGGGGTGTCCACCCTGGGCCATGGTTGGCACGGGGTGCGACAATCAGGCTCATGAAGGTGGCATCCGGCTTGCGTGACGCGAGCATCTGCCCTGTTTCAGAAAGCTCCCCCATCATGAAGCGACTCTTCCGCTATCTGGCGCCACTGGCGCTGATCGCAGCCCAGATTTCCGCCGCCTGCGCCCAGTCAGTCCTTCGTTACGGGATTTCCACTGCCGACATTCCGCTGACCACCGGCCAGCCGGACAGGGGCGCAGGCGCCTACCAATTCACCGGCCACACGCTCTACGACTCCCTCGTCGCCTGGGAGATGAACGTGGCCGAGCGTCCGGGCAAACTGGTCCCGGGGCTTGCCACAAGCTGGACGGTCGATCCGGCCGATCAGAAGAAGTGGCGGTTCGTGTTGCGGCCCGGCGTGAAGTTCCATGACGGCAGCTCATTCAATGCGGATGCCGTGATCTGGAACTTCGACAAGGTGCTGGATGACAAGGCGCCGCACTTTGACCGTCGTCAGGCAGCGCAGGTTCGTCCGCGCCTCCCCTCCGTGGCCAGCTACCGCAAGATCGACGACATGACGGTCGAGGTGACCACAAAGGAGGTCGATTCCTTCTTTCCGTACCAGATCCTGTGGTTTCTGATCGGCAGCCCGGCCCAGTACGAGGCCATGGGACGTGACTGGGACAAGGTTGCGGCAAAGCCCTCGGGAACGGGGCCATTCAAGCTGGACTCACTGGTGCCGCGCGAGCGCGCCGAACTGGTCCGCAATGCCGACTACTGGGACAAAACCCGGATGGCGAAGGTGGACAAGATGATCCTCATTCCGATTCCGGAAGTCTCGTCGCGCACCAATGCGCTGTTGTCCGGCCAGGTGGACCTGATCGAGACGCCTGCGCCCGATAGCATCCCGCAACTCAAGAGGGCGGGGTTCCGTGTCGTCGACAACGTCACGCCGCATGTATGGAACTACCATCTCAGCGTGCAGCCCGGCTCGCCGTGGACGGATGTGCGCCTGCGCAAGGCCCTCAATCTCGCCATCGATCGCGAAGGCCTCGTCCACCTGCTCGGCGGCCTCGCCAAGCCTGCGAAGGGACAGGTCGACCCGTCGAGCCCGTGGTTCGGCAAGCCAAGTTTCGACATCAAGTATGATCTCGAGGCAGCGAGGAAGCTTGTGCTGGAGGCGGGATACTCGCCCGCCAGGCCGCTCAAGACCACCTTCCTGATCGCGCAAGGGGGCACGGGACAGATGCAGTCCCTGCCCATGAATGAGGCGATCCAGCAAAGCCTCAAGGATATCGGCATTGAGATCAGCTTCAAGGTCGTCGAACTGGAAGTGCTTTACACGTCATGGCGGCGCGGCGCGAAGGACGAGTCGAATGCTGGCATCACCTCCAACAACGTCGCATACCTGACCTCCGACCCGCTGCTGGCCATCATCCGCTTCTTCCACTCCAACCAGCTCGCTCCGGTAGGTGTCAACTGGGGCGGCTATGCCAATCCGAAGGTGGACGCGTTGCTCGATCAGGCCAAACGCAGCTTCGACGTCGCAGAACAGGACCGGCTGATTGCGGAAGCCCATGCCATTTTGGTGGACGAAGCGGTGCTGGTCTGGGTCGTGCACGACACCAACCCGCATGTACTTTCGCCGAAGGTAAAGGATTTCGTGCAGGCCCAGCACTGGTTTCAGGACCTGACCACCATCTCGGCACGTTGAAGCAGCACCGTCGCGTCCGAAGGCGTTTGGCTTCTGCTGCCCGGGTTCGCCCGGGCAGCATTCGGTTGGCTCGACACAGGATCACTGGCGCGTGACGGCCGGCAGGAGCGCCGTTGGCCGCCTGACGGCCGTGCACATGTTCTTGTCGCGAGGCCGCACGCCGAAGAACAGCTCGCGGCCGCTTGCGGCCATCAGGGCGTGGTCCTCGCGGCACTTGGACACCGGCTTCCGGGAGGCGCAACCGGTTGTCGAGATGTCGACCACAAGGTTGAGCTTCAGCCCGCAGTGGGCGAAGCCGAAAGCGCGGATGATGGCCTCGTCCTCGGTCAGCAGCGTGACGTACTTCACATCCTCGTAGAAGATCGCTTCGAAGGCGCCGGCTACGGCCCCTCGGCTCGGCTCCGATCTTGTAGGGAGCCGGTGCGACAGGCGAAGGGACGGTTCTGCATGGCCCCATCAAGCGCGTGTGTGAAGGTCAACGCCCATGTGCCGCCCTTGAAGGTGAAATTGCGCGTGCCGTGCCCGCCATACCAGGGCTCCGGCGCGGTGCTGGCGTATACCCCTGACAGGGCCTCCAGCTCCGCCTTCTGGCCAAAAGACCCTGCTGCGTGGCAGATCCCCACCACCGCCATCGCGCCGCAAACGGCAAGCGCCGCCGCTCCCGATCCTGACCTGTTCATCTCCATTCTACCCGTTCTCGACAGCGTCGCACCATGCAGCCTCTGCAACGGTGACGAATGAGGCCCGGGTCAATCGACAGGCCCTTGTGCTGTCGCCAGGCAGTCTCGGGTTCGTCTGCCCAGTCTCTCCCGACGTCCGGTCACGCCACCCCGCTTGCAAGGCCAGTGACTTCGCAATAACCTCAAATCCCAACGAGTACGCGTGGATATCACATGGTCAACAATGGACGTTCTCCCAAGATGCTGGCGTCGGCGTTTGGCTCGTTGTTCCCGCCCCCGATCCTGCTTGCCGTCGCCTTCGTGGCCGGTCTCGCAGCATGCGGCAGCCTCGACCTGCCTTCAACAATCAGTGCGCCGGCGACACCTGCCGCCACACCCGGCTCGCTGTCGGAACGCCCGACCACTGTTCGCCGCGAGCAATTGGTCGGTCGCTGGGGCGTCGCCTCGTTCCGGGACGAAAAGGACCGGAAGCGCACGGAAGCCATGGCACGGACGCAATGCCGGTTGCCCTACAACATCACGCTTGGGCCAACCGACGGCGTCATGATGCATGTCGCCGATGATTCTCAGCTTTACGAGCTTCGGCTCAAGGGCGCTTCGAATGGCAAGACCTATCTTGGCCCCGAAGCGCCTCCCGGCGATCCGCTGGACCGTGAACTCGTGTCGATTGCCGAAAGGCAGATCGTCATGCGCTTTGTGGATCCGGATGCGCACTCACGGTACGGCACCTTCATTTATGTGAGATGCGCATGAGCAAACGGCGCGCTGATCGATCTGCCTGGCTGCGCCGCGGATTTGCGGGCCTTGCCATGCTGCTGTCCTGCCTCTCGGCAGCGGCCCAGATGCCCCGGGAGACGCTGGACATCGGAGATGAACCCGGGAGGGTTTCCACCGAAGAGGTCGTGATCGAGGATGGCCCTTATGCGCGGCAGGTCGTGTTCTTCCGCTCGCAGGAAGCCCCGGGCACAGTGGTTGTGCACACATCCGAACGGTTTCTGTATCTTGTCATGCCGGGAAACCGCGCCCTGCGTTATGGCATCGGCGTTGGTCGGGATGGTTTCACCTGGTCCGGCCTTGTCAAGGTCAGCCGCAAGGCCGAATGGCCGGACTGGACGCCGCCTCCTGAAATGATCCAGCGCCAGCCTTATCTGCCACGCTTCATGGCTGGCGGTCCGGGCAATCCCATGGGTTCGCGCGCGTTGTATCTTGGCTCGACCGTCTACCGGATTCACGGCACGAACCAGCCTGAAACCATTGGTCACGCGATCTCTTCCGGATGCTTCCGCCTCGCCAATGGCGATGTCATCGACCTTTTCACCCGCGTGCCGGTGGGCACGAAAGTCGTCATCCGGCACGGTCCATCGATTTAAGGGGCTCACATGGTCGATCTCATCCGCGCTGTCTCGGGCGCGATCATCGCTCTCGCCCTCGGCTCGGGACTGGCGGCAGCTGATACGCTGGCGACCGTCAAACAACGCGGCAGCCTGATCTGCGGGGTCAGCACCGGGCTGATCGGATTTTCAGAGCGAGCAGCAGACGGCAAATGGAGCGGCTTTGACGTCGATTTCTGCCGGGCGCTGGCGGCGGCAACGCTTGGATCCCCCGACAAGGTGGCATTCGTACCGGTTTCCGCCAGCGAGCGCTTCGAAGCACTCAGCCAGCGCCGGATTGATGTCCTGTCGCGCAACACGACCTGGACGTTGCAGCGCGAAGCCGAGTTCGGCTTCCTGTTTGCCGGGATCAACTTCCATGACGGCCAGGGCTTCATGGTGCACCGCGACAGCAACATCACCTCCGCGCTCGAAATCGGCGACCGGAGCACCTGCGTGCAGGCTGGCACCAGCGGCGAAGCGCTCGCGGCCGACTTTTTCCGCGAGAACAATGTTCCAGCAAAGCTGCGGGTCCTTCCGGATGCGCCATCGACCTTGGCCGCCTTCGCGCGCAAGGACTGTGAGGTGATGACAACGGATCAGTCCGGACTTTACGCAGAGCGGCTCAAGCTGGAACGACCAGCCAGCGCGGTCATCCTGCCTGATGTCATTTCGAAGGAGCCCTTGGGGCCCGTCACCCGCGCCGACGACGTGCGCTGGCACATGGTTGTGAAATGGGTCAATTTCGCGCTGATCGGCGCCGAGGAACTGGGTGTGACCTCGCAGAATGTCCGCGAGGCGCGCACGTCCACCAAGCCTGATGTGCGCCGTTTTGTAGGCGCTGAAGGAGGCCTGGGCCCCAGGCTCGGCCTGGCGGAGGACTGGGCTGCGCAGGCCGTTCTCGCTGTCGGCAATTATTCGGAAATCTACGAGCGCAATGTCGGCACGCGCTCCCGCCTTGGGATTCCGCGCGGCCTCAACCAGCTCTGGAGCCAGGGCGGCATCATGTATGCCCCGCCGGTGCGGTAGGGCGTTCAGGATCGCATGATGGCGGACCGACGGCTGCTGCTGCAGCAGCTGACGCCAACGGGGTTTTCGCCGGAAAGGTGGCCTTGTTAAGCTGCGGTTGGATCCGTTTCGAACTGCAGTGAGATGATACCAACTCACGGCATCATCTTTCCCCATCACCGCCACCCCCGGCGTCTCACCCGCATCATGATCTCGCGGGCCGGCCTTGTTGTCAGCCGCGCCACGGGTTTGACCTCGTCTGGTGCGATCGCCTCGAAATCATAGCGGCGGACCAGCCTTGCCAGCATCAGGCCGCTCTCGATGGTGGCGAAGGCAGCGCCGACGCAGATGCGGGGACCCAGGCCGAAGGGCATGTAGCTGCCCGGAATGATCTCGTCGCGCGTGAAACGATCCGGATCGAAACGGTCCGGATTGGGCCAGAGTGCGTGGTGGCGGTGGGTCGTCCACGGCGCGATCATGATCATGGCGCCTTTCTTGGCGCGATATCTGCCGATCATCGTGTCCTCGGCTGCGACGCGCGGGATGAAGGTGATCGGCGGGTAAAGCCTGAGCGCCTCGCGAAAGACATCGCGGATGAATTCGAGCTTCTTGACGTGGCCCAACTCGACTTCGCCATTGCCCACCACGGCGTCGATCTCCGCCCTGATGCGCTCCACATAATCGGGCCGCTGCGACAGGATGAAGAAGGCCCAGGTCATCACGCTGGCGGTGGTTTCATGGCCGGCGAGGAAGAAGACACCGATCTGGTCAATCAGCTCCTTGCGGGTGAAGCCTTCGCCTGTGGCTGTGTCGCGGGCGGCCACCAGGTCAGACACGATGTCTCCACCTGATGCCCCCTCCTCCAGCGCCGGGGCCAGCAGCGCATCGATATGGGCGCGGATGCGTTCGCAGGCGGCCAGTACGTGGTCGGGCTGGCGGACCTTGCCCCAGGGCTTGCCGAGGATGAGTTGGTAGAGATCGACGCTGGCCACGGAGCGCTCGAACTCGGCGAAGGAGGTGAAGACCTCGCGCGCCGTGCCAAGCTGCAACGACTGCGAGAAGATCGTGCGGCAGATGATGTCCGCCGTCAGGTGGCTCATGGCTGCATCGAGCGAGAAGACCTCCCCTCGCCCGGCAACGCCATCGAGATGCCGCTCATAATCATCCACTGCCTCACGCATCCAGCGGAAGGCGCGGGCGATACCCATGTGGCTGAAGGCGGGCTCGACCATGGCGCGCTGACGCCGCCAGGCCGCGCCGTCCGAGACGAAGATGGATTCGCCCACCAGCGGTTCGAGAGCCCCGACCATCAGGTCGTTCTTGGGGAAATGCTCCAGCGGATTGGTCAGGATCGTGCGCGTCAGTTCGGGATCGTTGACGAGGAGGATGCCGCGCCGCGAATAGCCGAGCGGCGTCACCATCTCCGTGTAAGCCTCCTTCGGTACGAGGCTGAGCAGGCTGCGCGGCTGCATCGCCAGTACACGTAGCAGCGACAGCGTCGGCGACATCGGCGTGGGCGCTGGAGGGCGGTAAAGGGAGGCGTCTGCGGTCATGCGGCACGTCCGGGCGGCACGGCAGCGCCCTTGGGCCATCAATACTGGCCTGGGCCGGCGTGACAAGGCGTCCGAAAGGTGGCCTGACGGAAAAAGGCCATGACGACGAAAGACATACTCAGAATGATGTGATCCTGACCCCGCTCGCGTCGAACAGACTCGACGGCTGTTCGCGGAAGACAAGCTCTTTCGGTTCGGGGCGGAAGCGCACGCCGGTCATGAAGCGGTCCAGCGTCTTCAGCGCGGCGGCATGGGGCCCCTGCTCAAGGAAGTCCTGCAAGCTCGAAGCATTCGTCGCCGCGCTCCTTGAGACAGGCCTTGAAGCTGCCCTTGTGGATGCCGGCGGCCTTCTCGAAGTTGAACGCCAGCAGACGGCGGAAGACTTTCGGCATCAGCACCGGACCGATGTCCGCCGCTGCGTCAATGGCAGCACGCGTACCACGATAGACCAGATCGCGGTCGAACGTGCGCGTGTCGCGATTGTCGTTGGCCCAGATGCGGCCCCTGGCCTTGCCCTTCGCCATCGCGTCGAGGAAGAGCCTGATTTCGGCATCATCCATCGACCAGTAGAAGGTCGGATAGACCCAGCCCTGCTCTGTGAGCCAGAGCTTGATGTCGGTGAGAAAGCCCGTTCCCACCATGATGTTGCCGACGAAGCGACCACCGGCGTCGTTGGCGTCGCCGGGCGCATCAACGAAGGAGAAGAACTGGCAGGGGATGCTGCCGCTGCCGAGCGTCGACAGAAACTCGGCGAGGGCCACAGTGGCTGTCTCGCCGAGAAACTGCCGCCATTGCTTGGCGTTCAGCCGGTTGAACGCGGCCCGTTCCTCCGGGCTGATCTCGGCGGACTGCTTCAGCGCGCCGGCGCGGTAGTGCAATGCTGGCGCATCGATGCCCTGCAGCCGCACCGTGACCTTGCGGGCAGCGCTGATCACCTTCTTGCGGCCGGTGCCGCGCGCGGTCGTGTCCAAGTCCGTGGTGTAGCTTCCGACCACTGACCGCTATCGAGATTGGCCCGGGCGGTTGATGTCAGGCTGCCACAGCGGGCATGCCGACGAGGGGATCATCGCTCAT
>JAPLOW010000184.1 GCA_026400555.1 Hyphomicrobiales bacterium | reverse complement strand
TGGCGGCGCCTTTGTCTGGCCCATCATCCACGACATCACGCCTGTCAACATGAACACCCAGCCGCTGAAGGTTTCGCGCAGCAAGACCGAGGCGTTGATCACCAAGGACCGCATGCGCGTCGATGTCGAGGCTGAGTTCTATGTCCGCGTCCAGCCCGAGCGCAGGGCCGTCGCCATGGCCGCCTCGACGCTGGGCCGCAAGACGCTGGAGCCGGACAGCCTGCACGCCCTCCTGGCCGGCAAGTTCGAAAGCGCCATGCGCGCCGTGGCTGCCGAGATGGACATGAGCGGCATGCACGAGAATCGGTCGAGCTATGTCGAGCGCGTCCGAGCCGCCGTCCAGGAAGACCTGTCCCGCAACGGTCTCGAACTGGAATCGGTCGCCATTCTCGACATCGACCAGACCAGCCTGGAATTCTTCAACCCGTCGAACCGCTTCGATGCCGAAGGCCTGACCGTCCTGATCAAGGACATCGAGGCCCGCCGCAAGCTGCGCAACGACATCGAGCAGGATGCGATGATCCAGATCCGGACGCGCAACCTCGAAGCCGAACGCCAGTCGCTCGAAATCGACCGCGCCAGCGAGGAGGCCCGGCTGGAGCAGCAACGCGACATCGAGTTCCGTCGCGCCCAGCAGCGCGCCGAACTGGCGCGCGAGCGGGCGGAACGCGAAACACAGGCGGAGTCGGCGCAGATCATGGCCCGCGAGGCCATCGAAAAGGCCCGCATCGCCAATGACCGCGGCATCGCCGAAGCGCGCATCGCTTCGGAAGGCGACATCCGCAGCCGCGAGATCGCCAAGTCCAAGGCCATTGAGGGCGAGGAGATCGCCGCCCAGGAGCAGATCCAGACCGCGCGCATCCTGCAGGAGAGGGCGCTGAGGGAAGCCCGCATTGTCAACGAGCAGGAGACGTCGGCGCGCGAGATCGAGCGCACCCGCGCACTGGAGGCCGCCGAGATCGCGGCGCGCGAGGCCACGGAACGCGCCCGCATCGCGCAGGAACAGGCGATCGCGGAAGCCCGCATCAGCAAGGAGAAGGAGACGCAGGCTCTCGAGATCGAACGCCAGCGTGCCACCGAGCAGGCCGAGATTGCAGCCCGCGAGGCGACGGAGAAAGCCCGCATGGCGCAAACCCTCGTCCTCAACCAGACCCGGATCCGCGGCGAGGAAGACATCCGCCGCCGTGAGATCGCCCGCCAGCAGGGCCTGGACGAAGCCGAGATCGCAGCCCGTGAAGCGACGGAAAAGCTGCGCATCGCACAGGCCTCCAACGTCTCCGAACAGCGGATCGCCGAAGACCTGCGCATCCGCAACCTCGAAATCGAGCGCCAGCAGGCCATCGAAGCCGCCGAGATCGCGGCCGGCCAGGCGGTCGATGCAGCCCGCATTGCCCGCGAAAAGGCCGTGTCGGCCGAGCGCATCGCCGCCGAACTGGCCACGCGCTCGGAGGAGATCGCCCGCGACATGGCGCTCGACAAGGCCCGCGTCAGCGCCGGACAGAGCGTGGACACCGCCCGCGTGGCTGCCGACAAGGCTCTCGAGGAAGCCCGTGTCGCCGCCGAGCAGGCCGTCGAGGCAGCGCGCATCGCCCAGCGGCTGAAGCTCGAGGCCGAGCGCCTCAGCGCTGATCAGACGATCCGCAGCCAGACCATCACCCGCGACAAGGTGCTGGAATCGGCGGAGATCGCCCGGCGCGAAACCACGGAAAAGGCCCGCATCGCTGCCGAACTGGCGCTGGAGCAGGAGCGCATCGCCAGCCAGCAGACCCGCGAGGTCACTGACATCAACAGGAAGCGCGAGGTCGAGGCCGCCGAGGAAACCCGCGTGGTCGAACTTGCGGCCAAGAAAGCAGCGCGCGCCAATGCAGAGGCTGAGGTGCGCAGGGCACAACTCGCCGCGCAGGCGTCGATCGAAACCGCCGAGGTCGAGCGCGAGCGCACGGTCGAGGCGGCGAAGGTCGAGCGCCGGCAGTCGCTGGAGCAACTGGAGATCGCACGCGTGCAGGCGCTGCGCGAGGCCGAGATCGAAAGCCGCGAGGACGTCGAGCGGACCCGGATCGCCTCCGAGCGCGGGCTCGACGAAATCCGCATCAGCCACGAAACCGAACGGCGCAGGCTGGAGGTCGAGCGCGAGAAGACGGTGGAAACCGCCCAGATGGAAAAAGCGATCACGCTCTACAAGAAGTCGCTGGAGGAGTCCGGCGCCCGCGCCGCTGCCGACAAGGCCAAGGCCGACGCGATGCAGGCCGAGGAGCAGGTCAAGACTGTCCGCGAGACCGAGAGCGCCAAGCGCCGCAAGGCCATCGACGTCCTGATGGCCGAGAAGGCGGCCGAGGAGCAGACCATCGCTTCGGGCGCCGAGAAGGTGCGCAGCGCAGTCGAGGCCGAAGCCCAGCGCCTGCTCAACGAAGCCGAGAACGTGCTCACCGATCCGGCTCGCATGTCGTTGTTCCGTCGCAAGCTGCTTGAACATGTCGAGGGCATCGTCGCGGCCTCGGTCAAGCCGCTCGAGAAGATCAACGACATCCGCATCGTGCAGATGGACGGCCTGAACGGCGGCGGCGGCAATGAAAGCCGCGGCAGCCCGACCGACGAGGTCATCAACTCGGCCCTGCGCTATCGCGTGCAGGCGCCCCTGATCGACAGCCTGCTGTCGGATATTGGCATTGATGGCTCGAACCTGGCCAAGCAGGGCGGCCTGATCCGTGAGGCCTCGGACATGCAGCGCATCGCAAGTGACAGCAAGAAGGCCGCAGCCCCCAAGGCCGACGGCCCGAAACCCGACGCAGAGGGCAAGAAGTAAATGGCGCGCGTCTACGTTTCCTCCATCATCGACGCCCCGGCCGCCAAGGTCTGGGCCAGAGTGCGCGACTTCAATGCGCTGCCCCGCTGGGTTCCGGCTGTGCGTGAAAGCCGCATCGAAAATGGCGAACCAGCAGACAAGGTCGGCTGCGTGCGCGACTTTTATCTCCAGAACGGCGATCACCTGCGCGAGCGGCTGCTTGGGCTGTCGGATTACGACATGTTCTGTACCTATTCGATCCTGGAATCGCCGATGCCGCTCACCGACTACATCGCCACTTTGCGGCTCACACCGGTCACCGATGGCGACAAGACCTTCATCGAATGGACCGCCGAGTTCGAATGCGCGCCGGAACTCGCCGCCGATCTCGTCAGCGGCATTGGCATGAACGTCTTCCAGGCGGGTTTTGACTCGCTCAAGCGCCAGATGGTGGGCTGAGCATGGTCAAAATCGTGAAAAGCACTGTGCTCAACGCGCCAGTCGAGGCGGTCTGGGCTGTGCTGCGCGATTTCAACGGGCATGACCAGTGGCATCCTGCGGTCGCCGACAGCGTCATCGAGCGCGGCCATTCCTCCGACAAGGTCGGTTGCGTGCGCCGGTTCCACCTCCAGGACGGGTCCGAGCTGCGCGAGTTGCTGCTCACCATGTCCGATGCCGACATGGCCTTTTCCTATTGCCTGTTCGAGACGCCGGTACCGCTGCTGAACTATGTGGCGCATGTCCGGCTCGCCCCCGTCACCGATGGCGACCGCACCTTCTGGCATTGGGAGAGCCGCTTCGACACACCGCCGGGCCGCGAGATGGAGCTGAAGACCATGGTGGCCGAGAACATCTATCAGGGCGGCTTTGACGCCATCCGCGCACATATGGGCCTTGGAGGCTGAGCATGAGGGTCGAGAGTTATGCAACACTCGCGGAAGCCGCTCGCGCCATGGGACCGGATGCGGTGTTCATGGCAGGCGGCACGCTGGTGATGCGCGATGTCAATGCCGGCACGTCTGCCGGTCGCATCGTGCGCAGCGCCGACCCTGCATTGACCGAGATCCGCGCCACCGGCGATGGTTTCAGCTTGGGCAGCGGCGTCACCATGGCGCGCGTACTGGCGCACCGAGATCTGGCATTCCTCGCGCCGGTGGCGCGCGCCGTCGGTGGCCCGCAGGTGCGGAACATGGCGACCATCGGCGGCAACATCTTCGCCCATCATCCCTATGGCGATTTCGCCGTGGCCTTGCTGGCGCTCGGCGCGCGCGTGGTTCTAGCGGGCCAGGGTGGCGCCAAGCCGCTCGATGACCTCCTGCGCGAGCGTGGTCGGTCGGGTGGCACGAGCCCGATCGTTGCGTCCATCGAGGTTCCCCGTCCGCGCGATCCGCGCGCTTTCGGCTTCGTCAAGGTCAGCCGCATCAAGCCAAAGGGCGTCTCGGTGATGTCAATTGCCGTGAACCTACCGCGCGACGGCGGGCGCATGCGCGGCGCGCGCGTTGCGTTTGGCGCGATGGGGCCGGCCCCGCTCAGGGCCTCCGCGGTCGAGCGCGTGCTCGAAGGGCAGAGCCTTGACGCCGCAACCATCGCCCGCGCGGCGCAACTGGCCAGCGACGGCCTTGATCCGCCGACCGATGCGCTGGCCTCGGCCTGGTACCGGCGCGAGGTGGCCGGCACGCATCTCAGGCGTCTGCTTGAACAGATGGAGCGTCGCTGATGGCCAAGAAACCTG
>JAPLOW010000187.1 GCA_026400555.1 Hyphomicrobiales bacterium | reverse complement strand
TTGGCGCTCGGCAGCGGCTGGATCAGGAGCAGGTTCGAGGCAGGGCCATCGTGACGGGACGCGCCATGCGAAGCCGGGCATGACTGTCCGGCCAGCGGAGCGACATGAAGCGCGCATGACGGTCGCGCGCCAAACCTGCGTCGGAGGGGTGTGAAGAGAGCCATGTTCTACGGCCCGAATCCGCGCGATGACTTTGTCGGCTTTGGCCTGTTCGTCACGGCGGTCTTCTCGATCTTCTCGCCCCAGGCGTTGACCTGGCTGCCCGCGGTGCTGGCGCTGCTCATGGCCCGTCTGTGGCCACAAAAGCTGTCGACGGGACATCCTTCCGACGGCGTCCGGGCCTATCCGGCTGTATTCGCCCTGCTGACGCTGTTTGTTCTCTGGACGGCGGTCTGCACAGCGCGGGCAACCGAACCGGCCAACGCGCTGATCGTAAGCGGCGCCTTCTTCTTTTGCGCTGCCGCTGCCGTTGCGATGATCCTGCTGCCCATCCGTATGGGCTTCAACGGACGTTGGGCGTGGCAGTTCTTTCCCTTGCTGCACCTTGGCCTGATGGCCGGCGTCATGGTCTTCGTGCTTCGCCTGGTGGACGTGTCAGCGATCGGCGGCAAGCGGTTCGCCGAAACCTGGCACTACAATCGGGCTGCCGTCCTTGTGGCGCTTCTACTGCCGCTGAGCCTCTTCGCGATCCGGCAGATGGCCATATCACGGCGCCTGTTCCTGTTGTGGTTCGTGCCGCTCTACGGGCTCACCGGGGTCGTGGTCTTCGCTTCGGAAAGCCAATCTGCGCAACTCGCCTTCCTCGTGATGTCGCTGCTGCGCGCGCTCGCCGCCATCAATCTCAGCCTGGCAGTACAGGTGACCGGCCTCGGCACGGCGCTTGTGGTGATGCTGACGCCGCTGATCTTTGGTGGGGCCTATGCCTGGCTCCATGAGACCCCGCTTTGGGGCGTGAACCAGAGCACTGTGACCGAGCGTATGCTGATATGGCGCTCGATGCTGGACTATATCTGGCAGTCTCCCTGGATCGGCCACGGCCTCGAGTTCGTGCGTGAGGCTGGCAATGTCAATCCGGAGACCGGCACGATGATGCGGCCCAATCATCCGCATTCCTTCCTGTTTCAGGTCTGGGTCGATGCCGGCCTCGTCGGCGCGGCGATCCTGTCGCTGCTGATCCTGTCGATCGCCCAGATGATCCGCAGCATCGGCGGCGCGAGCGGCCAGATGTTCATCACCCTGATGGCGGGCATTCTGACAGTCTGGGCGGTGTCGCACGGGATGTGGCAGTCCTGGTTCGTCGGCATGGCGGGCCTGTGCTGCGCCTACGGCGCGTTCATGCACCAGCGCAGCGCGCTTGTGGCGCGGCTGGGGCTTGCGCGTGACACTTGATGCCGCGACCGTGAGCCACTAGTCAGTCTTCATCCCGTTCTCACCAGACAGATCGCCCCGCCATGAACGCCCGTGTCCGAGCCGCAGACCCGAAACAGCGCATCAAGGGCGCGACGGGGGATTGGGAGATTGTCATCGGGCTCGAGATCCATGCCCAGGTGACCTCGCAGGCCAAACTGTTCTCCGGTTCATCGACTGCTTTCGGCGCTGAACCCAACAGCCATGTCAGCCTCGTTGATGCCGCCATGCCGGGTATGCTGCCGGTGATCAACGAGGAATGCGTCAGGCAGGCGGTGCGCACCGGTCTCGGCCTCAATGCGCGGATCAACAATCGCTCGGTGTTCGACCGCAAGAACTACTTCTACCCCGATCTGCCGCAGGGCTACCAGATCAGCCAGTACAAGAGCCCGATCGTGGGTGAGGGCGAGATCGTGGTCG
The DNA here is from genome assembly GCA_026400555.1 of Hyphomicrobiales bacterium. Taxonomy (GTDB): domain Bacteria; phylum Pseudomonadota; class Alphaproteobacteria; order Rhizobiales; family Beijerinckiaceae; genus Allobosea. Next base: position 3,812 of record JAPLOW010000187.1, on the reverse strand, counting down.
ATGTCACCCCGACCGAGAGCATCACCGTCGGAATCGAGCGGCTGCATCTGGAGCAGGATGCCGGCAAGTCGCTGCATGACCAGCACCCGACCATGAGCTTCGTCGACCTCAACCGCTCCGGTGTCGCCCTCATGGAAATCGTGTCGCGGCCCGACCTGCGCTCGGCCGACGAGGCCAAGGCCTATGTCACCAAGCTGCGCACGATCCTGCGCTATCTCGGCACCTGCGATGGCGACATGGAGAAGGGCAATCTGCGCGCCGACGTGAACGTCTCGGTGCGCAAGCCCGGCGAGCCCTTCGGCACGCGCTGCGAGATCAAGAACGTCAATTCGATCCGCTTTATCGGGCAGGCGGTCGATGTCGAGGCCCGCCGCCAGATCGGCATTCTGGAAGATGGCGGCACGATCGACCAGGAAACCCGGCTCTATGACCCTGCCAAGGGCGAGACGCGCTCCATGCGCTCCAAGGAAGAGGCGCACGACTACCGCTATTTCCCCGATCCTGACCTGCTGCCGCTCGAGTTCGATGACGCCTTTGTCGAGACGCTGAAGGCGGCTTTGCCGGAACTGCCCGACGCAAAGAAGGCGCGTCTGGTTAGCCAGTATGGCCTGAGCCCTTATGACGCGGCGGTCCTGGTCGCCGAGCGCGAGCAGGCGGACTTCTTCGAGTCCGTGGCCAAGGGCCGGGATGGCAAGGCCGCCGCCAACTGGGTGATCAACGAACTCTTTGGACGCCTTAACAAGGAGGGCAAGGATGTCACGGCCTCACCCATGTCCGCCGGCCAGCTAGGCGGCATCGTCGACCTGATCGCTGAGGGCGTGATTTCCGGCAAGATCGCGAAGGACCTGTTCGAGATCATCTGGACGGAAGGTGGCGATCCGCGTGCCGTCGTCGAAACGCGCGGCATGAAGCAGGTCACCGATACCGGCGCAATCGAGAAAGTCATCGACGAGGTCATCGCCGCCAACCCTGATAAAGTGGCACAGGCGAAGGCCAAGCCCACAATGGCCGGCTGGTTCGTCGGCCAGGTCATGAAGGCCTCCGGAGGCAAGGCCAACCCGGCGGCAGTCAACGAGATTCTGGCGAAGAAGCTCGGTCTGGGTTGAGCGCCGCGGGTCGCCCTGTCGCTTGGGCATCCAAGTTATCAGCATAAAGATCAAGTAAATAGCTCCTCGCTCTTCAGCATGCGCGGGGTGACCGCCATCTCCATGCTTTTCGACCATCGCATTCAGACAACAGTAACGAAGGTCATGCCGCACCTTTTACACGCTTGTGGCCGCATGGTGTCGTCTGTCATTGACTCCGACGTTGTCAATTTCAGTGTCATGCAGGTGGCCAAGGCTGTTGAAGGGCCGATGGATACAGGTCGGCAGCGTCAGCAATGAGGGGGGACGTCTGTCCTTCGCCCGTGCGCGCCGCTCCCGCTAAGCGTTCGCGCACTACATGTCCGCCATTCTCGACGAGTGGGATATGGTCTACTACCTCCCCAAGACCTTTGTCCGCGAGCGTCACCGTGTCGCGATGTTCGTCACTTGCAAGTGGACCAACAAGGCGACTGGCAAGGCCTGTGAGGTGATGATTACCCACCTCTGGCGCTTTCGTGACGGCAAGGCCATCGAACTGGCTGAACTGTTCGATTCTGCCCGCGCCGTCGCCGCCGCCGCGCCTGACGCCTGATCACCACGCGTCGTCCCCTGCCGAAATCACATGGCCCCGCGCCTTGACGCCGTGTGCGCAACTCGTTTCGATGCGCATCGGGCTCAGAACATCAGGGGGAATGGCCATGGCCGCACGCTTCACGCTCCACGGGATCTGGCTCTCTGGTCCGACCTACAAGGTCGGGCTGATGCTGGCGTTGGCCGGCGAAAGATTCAACTACGAGCATGTCAACCTGCGCGCCGGCGAGCACAAGCAGCCGGGCTTCCTCGCCAAACAGCGCTACGGACAGGTGCCGCTGCTGGAAGACAGCAAGACCGGCCTGCAACTGTGCCAATCCGCGTCAATCCTCGAATATCTTGTCGAACAACTCGGCAAGTTCGGCGGCGGCTCCGCACAGGAGAAGATCCAGGCGCGCGAATGGATGTTCTGGGATTTCGACCGGCTGGCGATGCACGTCTACCGGATGCGGGGGCAGCGCCTCGGCATCCGCTCGATCAGCCAGCCGATCGCGGAGATGCATTTCGCCGAGGGCCATGTCGCGCTGAAAGTCCTGGACGATCAACTCAAGGGTCGCGAGTGGCTGGTCGGCAAGGATCTGACCATCGCTGACATCGACATCTATGGCGTTGTTGCCTACGCCCCTGCTGGCGGCTTCAATCTTGCCCAGTACGCGAACCTCAGCGCCTGGATCGCGCGCATGGAAGCGCAGCCGGGCTTCAAGCCCAACGACCAGTTGCTGCCGAAAGCGTCGCAGGCTGCATGACATCGCTGATGATCCGGCGCGCCGTGTTTGGCGACCTCGAGCACATCGTGCGCATCTACATGGCCGACGATATGGGCGGCCATGGCGACAGTTGGGATGACAGGCGCCGGCCGGGCTATGAGCGGGCGATGCGGGCCATTCTCGCCAGCCCGCTCAACCGGCTCTATGTCGTGGTGGCCGATGCCGAAGCGCTCGACACAACGCGCGGTTTGACCACCGGCGGCGGCGAGATCGTCGGCACCTTTCAGCTCACGCTGGCGCCCGGTCTCGTCGGAGGAGGCCGCACGCGCGCCACCATGGAGTCGGTGCATGTCCGGCCCGAGCGGCGCGGCTGCGGCATCGGCGCCCGCATGGTCGCCCATGCGATCAGCGAGGCGAGGGTTGCCGGCGCCGCAATCTTGCAGTTGGCCTCCAACAAGAAGCGCCTTGCTGCGCACCGCTTCTACGAGCGGCTCGGCTTTGCCAAGAGCCATGAGGGCTTCAAGCTGACATTGTGATCGTCAGACCAGGCGCAGCGAAGCAAAGCAGCCTCGTCCATCGCCCACAATCCTCATCCTGTGCCCGTCGAAGGGTGAGGACCCAGGGGGCAGCGAAACTGGACGCCTTGGCTGAGGCTCGCCATGACGCCGCGCTGTGTGCATGATGGCTGCCATGTTCCACCATACTGTCGGGCGGACACGCCATGTCTTTGCTGATCTGAAGACGCTGCTGGCCCGGGCCACGCCGCCGCGGTCGGGCGACATGCTGGCCGGGATCACTGCAGCAAGTGCAGAGGAGCATGTCGCGGCGAAGTTTGCGCTGGCCGATGTGCCGCTGTCGCGCTTTCTCAGTGAGGCGGTCATTCCCTATGAGCGGGATGATGTCACGCGCCTGATCATCGACAGCCATGATGCGTCCGCCCTCGCTCCCGTGGCGAGCCTGACCGTGGGTGGCCTGCGCGACTGGCTTGTGTCCGGGGAGGCGACAACGGAGGGCTTGTCCGCGCTCGCTCCGGGGCTGATGCCGGAAATGGCTGCGGCGGTGTCAAAGCTGATGCGCAATCAGGATCTCATCCTGGTGGCGCGGAAGTGCAGCGTGGTCACCCGTTTCCGCAACACGATCGGCCTGCCAGGCACGCTGGCCGTCCGGCTGCAGCCCAACCATCCCACCGATGACCTCGCAGGCATCGCCGCATCGACCATCGACGGGCTCCTGTTGGGCGCGGGCGACGCCACGATCGGCGTCAATCCGGCGACAGATTCGCTGCCGCAGCTCCTGCAGTTGAATCAGATGCTGAACGAGTTGATTCAAACGCATCAGATCCCCACGCAAAGCTGTGTTCTGACTCATGTTTCTTCCACAATAGAGCTCATCAACCGCGGCGCGCCGATCGATCTGGTCTTCCAGTCGA
>JAPLOW010000095.1 GCA_026400555.1 Hyphomicrobiales bacterium | reverse complement strand
GACAAGCGCAACCAAGGCGATTTAGGCTTGCGCGTTCAGTTGACCGTCACATGACATCCCTATTGTGTAGCGCCATGACGATTCTGCCCGACAGTGTGAGGAAGCCCGGGCCGTTTTCGGTGCCGAACCTGCTCACCTATGGGCGCATCCTCGCCATCCCCGCGGTTGTCGCGCTGTTGTTCTGGCCACGCGAGGACTGGGTGCGCTGGATTGCGCTGGCGATCTACATCATCGCCGCCATCACCGATTACTTCGATGGCTACCTTGCCCGCGCCTGGCACCAGCAATCGGCGATCGGGCGCATGCTGGATCCGATCGCCGACAAACTCCTGATCGCGTCCTGCCTGCTGATGCTGGCAGCGGACGAAACCATCTCAGGCTTCTCGCTCTGGGCGGCGATCATCATCCTGTGCCGGGAGATCCTGGTCTCGGGGCTCCGCGAGTTCCTCGCCGAACTCAAGGTCTCGGTGCCGGTCAGCAATGTCGCCAAGTGGAAGACAACGGCGCAGCTCGTGGCAGTGGGGTTTCTGATCGCAGGCCCGGCCGGCGAGGTTGTCCTGCCCGGCACGATCATGATCGGGCTGATCCTGCTCTGGATCGCCGCCGTCCTGACCCTGTACACGGGCTGGGACTATCTGCGCTCGGGCATCCGCCACATGGTCGCGGAAGACGAGCAGAACGCCGGGAAGAAGCCGTGACGAAGCTGGTCTATTTCGCCTGGGTGCGCGAGCGCGTCGGCAAGAGCGACGAGATGGTCGACCTGCCGCCGCGCCTTGTCACGGTCGCCGACCTGCTCGCATGGCAGCAGACCCGCGGCGAGGAATATGAGCACGCCTTCGCCGAGGCCTCCGTCATCCGCGTCGCGCTCGACAAACGGCACGCAGCCCATGACGCACTCATTGCCGGCGCCGGTGAAATTGCCTTCTTTCCGCCGATGACGGGGGGGTGACATGCCCGCCTCCTCACGCCCATACAGCACCATCCGCATCCAGTCCGAGCCCTTCGACATCCCCGCCGAGACGGCGCGGCTGACGGCGGGGCGCACGGACATTGGCGGCATTATCACCTTCGCCGGCCTGTGCCGCGATGAAGGCGGGCGGCTCAAGGCGCTGGAGCTCGAGCACTATCCCGGCATGGCCGAGGAGGAGATTGCGCGTGTTGCCGAAAGCGCGCTGGCCCGCTGGCCGCTGATGGGACTCACCGCGATCCACCGCCATGGCCTGATCAAACCCGGCGAGGACATTGTGCTGGTGATCGCCGCCTCCGCCCATCGCCGAGCAGCGTTCGAGGCCGCGGATTTCATGATGGACTATCTGAAGACCCGCGCCCCGTTCTGGAAGCGCGAGCACCTGCTGGACGGTTCGACCGGCGGCTGGGTCGAGGCCAAGGCCGAGGACGACGTGGCCGCCGCGCGCTGGTGAGACCTACTCGGCCGGCTGCTGTTTGGCGGCAAGGGCCATCTGCAGGTCTTCCGCCCCGGCGATGCTGAGGTCCGGCAGCTCACCGTTGAGCACGCGGTTCATCTGGGCATGGTCGAGTTCGCCCTCCCAGTTGGCCACCACCACGAAGGCCCCGGCGTTGCCGATGCAGTTCGTGAGCGCCCCTGCCTCGCTCATGAAGCGATCGATGCCCAGAATGATCGCCATGCCCACCACCGGAACGGAGGGCACAACCGACAGGGTCGCGGCCAATGTGATGAACCCGAACCCGTGACGCCCGCCGCGCCTTTCGACGACAGCATGGCGACGGCCAGGAGCAGGTTCTGTGCGCTCGGCGTCAGGGGCGTGTCGGTCGCCTGGGCAATGAACAGCGCCGCCATCGTCATCTAGATGTTGGTGCCGTCAAGGTTGAAGGAATAGCCCGTGGAGACAACGAGCCCACCACCGGCTTCGAGCAGCCAAGCCGCTCCATCTTCTCGATCAGGGTCGGCAATGCGCTCTCGGAGGACGACGTGCCGAGAACCAACAACAATTCTTCCTTGATGTAGGCGATCAGCTTGATCACCGAAAAGCCGTTGGCGCGCGCCGCTAGGCCCAGCACCACGAGGATGAAGATCAGCAAGGTGAGACAGAAGCTGCCGACGAGGAAGAACAGGTTCTTGAGCGAGAGGATGCCATATTTGCCGGTGGTGAAGGCCATCGCGCCGAAGGCGCGGAGCGAAGCCACCTTCATCAGGATATGGACGACCCCGAAAACCACCGTCGTGAGTTGCTTGACAATATCGAGCAGCGGCTTGCCCTTGTCTCCCATCATGGCGAGCCCAAAACCGAACAGCACCAAGAAGAACAGGACCTGCAGGATCTCGCCGGAGGCGAACGCCCCCACCGCCGTGGTGGGAATGATGTTGAGCACGAAATCGAGGATAGAGCTCTCCTTCGCCTTGGCAGCGAAGCTGGCCACGGCCTTGGGATCGAGCGCCTTGGGGTCGATATGCATGCTGGCGCCGGGCTGCAGGACATTCGCCACGACCAGTCCGACGATCAGGGCGAGCGCCGGAAAGCACAGGAAATAGGCCAGCGCCTTGAGGCCCACGCGGCCGACTTTCTCGAGATCGCTCATGCCGGCGATCCCGGTCACCACCGTCAGGAAGATCACCGGCGCGATGATCATCTTGACAAGCTTGATGAAGGCATTGCCGAGCGGCTACATGTTCGCGCCGGTGTCAGGCGCAAAGTGGCCAATCACGATGCCAAGCGCCACAGCGATCAGTACCTGGATATAAAGGACCGAGTAGCAGGGCTTGCGGACGCCCGCAGCGGCGGTCGCAGTGAGTGTCGCCATCGTTCCATCTCCCCGACGCCCGAGCGCTTGATCGTGTCGCCTACGGGCGCGGGTCTTGGGTCCGGACAGGGTCTTTTTCAACATCTTTTGAATGTCATTATAGGATGAGCACATGGGTTACGTGAAATCGATACTCAGGATTTACCCTCGGTGACCTTCTGCAGCAGTTCATGCAACCGGTCATGCTTGTCATGCAGCGCCATGATTTCGAGTTCGCCCTTCAGGTTGACCTCGTAGTCGAGTTGCGCCTCGATCCGGTCCTTGGCCGCCTGCCGGTTCTGGCTCATCATGATGATCGGCGCCTGGATCGCGGCGATCATCGACAGGATGAGGTTCAGAAAAATGTACGGATAGGGGTCAAAGCGTGCGTCCCCGTTCAGGAACCATGAGTTCAGCAGCGTCCATGCAAACAGGAAGACTCCGAAGCCGCTGACGAAGAACCATGACCCGCCCCATTTGGCGACATTGTCCGAAAGACGCTCGCCGAACGTCATTCCATCGTCATATCGCTGGCTGGCGTTGCGCAACACATGCCGCTTCTGGGCGATGTGCACGATCGCGCGGCGCTGCGTCTCGCTCAGATGGTCGACGCCGCTTTCGAGCAATTCGTGCGCCAGCGCGCGGATGCGTTCGTCAGTCATGGGATTCTCCTGCACCTCAGCAGGAGAACCTGGCAGATCGCGGGTCAAAACGCGCGGTTCCGAAGCGAATCAACCTGATCAGGCCGCGGCCCCGGAGCAGCTTTGAACCATGCCCCTCAGGCGGCCTTGCTCTTCGGCTTCACGGCATCGGAATAGGCTTCGACGAGCGAGCGGCTCATGTTGCCGGGCGTGAACTTGTAGGGGCCTACCTCGGACACCGGCGTGACCTCGGCCGCCGAGCCGACGATGAAGCACTCGTTGAAGCTCGCCAGTTCCTCCGGCATGATCCGGCGCTCGATCACTTCCATGCCCTGCTGCCGGGCGATGGCGATCACGGTCTGACGCGTCAGGCCATTGAGGAAGCAGTCGGCGATCGGGGTGTGGATCGCACCATCCTTGATGAAGAAGATATTGGCCCCTGTGCATTCGGCGACGCGGCCCTGCCAGTCGAGCATCATCGCGTCGGCATAGCCCTTCTTCTCGGCCTTGTGCTTGGAGATGGTGCAGATCATGTAGAGCCCGGCAGCCTTGGCATGCACCGGCGCGCACTGCGGATCAGGGCGGCGATAGTCGGCGATGTCGAGGCGAATGCCCTTCATCTTGGTTTCGATGTCGAACATCGACGGCCAGACCCAGGTCGCGATCGCCACGTGGATCTTGCTGTGCTGCGCCGCGACCGCCATCATTTCCGAGCCGCGCCAGGCGACAGGCCGGACATACTGGTCGCCGCCACCGGACAGCCGCACCACCTCGTCCTTGGCCGCGTTGAGTTCCTCGACCGAATACGGGATCTCGAAATCCATCAACTCGGCCGACTTGCGAAAGCGGATCGAATGCTCGGTCGACTTGAAGATGACCCCGCCATAGGCCCGCTCGCCTTCGAACACGCAGGAGCCGTAATGCAGGCCATGGGTGAGCACATGCACCTTGGCGTCGCGCCACGGGATGATCTTGCCATCCATCCAGATGACGCCGTCACGATCGTCGAAAGGAATGATCGCCATGTGCTGCTGCCTCCCGGTTGTCGCCGCGTGCTGGATGCGGCATTGTTATGATTGGGCCTTTCACACGGGTCCGGAAGCCGGTCCTGTGTCATCGCAGGGCTCTGATTCATGATCCTGAGCGCCGAACAAGCCCTGTTCGGACATTTCATGTCTCATTGCTGGCTTGACGGGTAACGAACCAACTGAGATATGTCAATAAGGCTGACATATATGGGAGGCCTCCATGACAGACCCGGGTTCCGCCCGATCGGCGCTGGCCGGCAGACATGAAAGCGTGGTGGCGCCATCCGAACAAGCCTCCGCCCCGGTTCCCTACGAACTGATCGAGCTGTTCTTCTTCGCCTACCGCGATTTTGTCAGCGACCCCGACAGGCTGTTGTCCGAACTCGATTTCGGGCGCGCGCACCATCGTGTGCTGCACTTTGTCGACCGAAATCCTGGCCTGACGATCGCCGAGTTGCTCGACATCCTCAAGATCACCAAGCAGAGCCTGAACCGGGTCCTCAAAGAACTGGTCGAGAAATCCTTCATCGATGTCGCGACCGGCACGCTGGACCGCCGCCAGCGGCACCTGCACACGACGCCGATGGGCCATGCCCTCGCCGCAAGGCTGGCAGCCTTGCAAGGCGAGCGGATCCGCGCCGCCCTGGCCGCCTTGCCGGCTGGCGGACAAGGCGCGGTCGAGGCCTACCTCTCCACCATCATCGATGCCGACGAGCGCAAGCGCGTGCTGTCCCGCATCCGGAAGGAGCCGGTCGGCTGATGGCCCGGACACCACGTGAACCACTGGCCGATGAGGCCCCGCATATCCTGGTCATCGACGATGACCGGCGCCTGCGCGAATTGCTGGCGCGCTTCCTGACGGACAACGGCTTTCGCGTGACGGCGGCCGCTAACGCCGCCGTCGCGAACGGGCATCTGCAGCATTTGACCTTCGACGCGCTCGTGCTCGATGTCATGATGCCCGGCGAAAGCGGTTTCGACTTCGCCCGGCGGCTGCGCCAGAGCTCAGGCGTGCCGATCCTGATGCTGACCGCCCGCGCCAACAGCCAGGACAGGATTACCGGCCTTGAGCTTGGCGTCGACGACTATCTGACCAAGCCGTTCGAGCCGCGCGAACTGGTGCTGCGGCTGACCAATGTGCTCAAGCGCAACCAGCGCTCGGCCACGGCGAACGAGGCAGCTGCGCGCCCCGAATTCGTCAAGTTCGGCAGCTTCATCTACTGGCTTGACCGGGGCGAACTGCGCAAGGGTGACGAGACCATCCGCCTGACCGAGCGCGAGCGTGACATCCTGTCGATCCTGGCGGCGCGGCAGGGCGAGCCGGTGTCGCGCGATGAACTGAGCGGCGGCGAGGAAGGGCCGGCCAATGAGCGCACGGTTGACGTGCAGATCAACCGACTGCGCCGTAAGATCGAGCGCGACCCCGCCGACCCGCTTCTTTTGCAGACGGTCCGAAGCGTCGGATACCGCCTCGTGATCGACAGGACCTGAGCTATGGCGACGGGCGGCAAGGTGGCCGGAACCATCGCCCTCGTCTCCCGCGCCGCAGCGCAGGCTTTCGGCCGGCTCACGGGCGCCTTCGACGCCTCATCGCGGGCCAGCCGGCGTGCCTTGCGCACCACGCACGGTCCGATGCGCTGGCTCAGCCGCTTCTTGCCGCGCAGCCTGTATGGGCGCTCGCTGGTGATCGTGATCGCCCCGGTCGTGCTGCTGCAATCGGTTGTGGCCTATGTCTTTATGGAGCGGCACTGGCAGCTGGTCACGCGCCGGCTTTCGGCGGCGGTGACGGCCGACATTTCCGGGATCATCGATGTCTACCGCAGCTTTCCGCAGGATCGTGGCAGCGAAACCCTGCAGCGCATCGCCCAAGAGCGGCTCAATCTCGACATCGACTTCCTGCGCAATGCACGCCTGCCGCCGCCCGGACCCCGTCCGTTCTTCTCCCTGCTCGATCAGGCGCTCAGCCGCCAGCTTGAACTGCAGATCAGGGAGCCGTTCTGGCTCGATACCGTCGGCCAGTCGGACTTCGTCGAGATCCGCGTCCAGCTCGACAATGACGTGCTCCGTGTCGTCGCAAGGCGCAGCGCGGCCTACGCCTCCAACAGCCATATCTTCCTCGCCTGGATGCTCGGCACGTCGCTGGTGCTGCTCACCGTGGCGATCCTGTTCCTACGCAACCAGATCAGGCCGATTCTGGCACTTGCGGATGCGGCGGAGAGCTTCGGCAAGGGGCGCGATGTGGAATTCCGCCCGAGCGGAGCCACCGAGGTGCGGCAGGCGGGCCATGCCTTTCTTGAGATGAAACGCCGGGTCGAGCGCACGCTGAGCGAACGCACCACCATGCTCAACGGCGTCAGCCACGACCTGCGCACGATCTTGACCCGATTCAAGCTGTCCCTTGCCCTGCTCGACCGCACGCCCGAGATCGAGGCGATCGAGAAGGACGTCGACGAGATGACGCGGATGCTCGAGGCCTACCTCGCCTTCGTGCGCGGCGAGGCCGGCGAGTTGCCGCTGGCCACCGACATCCGGGCGCTTCTCGAGGAACTCAAGCTCGATGCAGAGCGCCAGGGCCACCAGACCGAGCTGACTGTGATCGGCGATCCTGTCGTCGTGGTGAGGCCGGACGCGATCCGCCGCGTGCTGACCAACCTCGTATCCAATGCGGCCCGGCATGGCGACCGCATCGCCATCACCGCAACCCATGACGCACGCTATCTGATCGTGACGGTTGACGATGATGGGCCGGGCATTCCGGCCCAGAACCGCGAGGAGGTGTTCAAGCCCTTCGTGCGCCTTGACGAGGCCCGCAACGTCGACGAGGGCGGCTCCGGCCTTGGCCTGTCGATTTCGCGCGACATCGCCCGCAGCCATGGCGGCGACATCGCCCTGCTCGACAGTCCGATCGGCGGTCTACGCGCCATGATGCGCCTGCCGGTGTAGGACCGGCGCGCAGCGGACCTACATGACCTTGCCGTAGCCGCTGAAGCCCGCAATCACGCGCGCCATTTCCGCCTCGTCAAGGATCACCGGATCGAGCCCGCTGGCCAGGATGTCGAGGTACTGGCCGGCGAGGTTCTCAACCTCCTGCGCCAGTGTCCAGGCGCCCGCCAGCGACCCGCCGATGGCGATCACGCCGTGGTTCGCGAGCAGGATGGCCTTGCGCCCGTTCAGCGCCGTGACAGCGTTCGCGGCGAGTTCCTCAGTCCCGAAGGTGGCGTAGGCCGCACAGGGGATGGTTGAACCTCCCGCCAGCGCGATCATGTAGTGGAAGGCCGGGATGTCGCGCCGGGTTGCGGACAGGGCCGTCGCTCGCGGCGAATGAGTGTGGACCAGCGCCTTGGCGTCCGGGCGTGCGGTATAGATCGCGGCGTGAAAGCGCCATTCCGATGAGGGCTTGCCGCCTGAGAGCGCTTCGCCGCCGAAGCCAAGATGCACGAGGTCATCCGGCGTGGTGCGTGCATAGGGCAGGCCCGATGGCGTTATCAGGAAGCCGTCAGGCAACCGGACAGAGACATTGCCGGATTTGGACGGCGCAAAGCCGGCGTGGTCCATGGCCTGCGCGACCGCGATGATCTCCTCGCGCACGGCGCGGTCGCCTGCAGCCACCGCCGTCATCTCAATGCCCCGCAAACTCGACCAGCGTCCTGACCGGCACGCCCAGCCTGCGGATCTTGTCCGCGCCGCCAAGCTCCGGCAGGTCGATCACGAAGCAGGCCGCGACCACCTCAGCGCCGAGGTTGCTGAGCAGCTTGACCGCGCCCTCTGCCGTGCCGCCCGTGGCGATCAGGTCGTCGACGAGGATCACGCGTTCGCCGCGCAGAACCCCGTCGGTGTGGATCTCCATCTCGTCGACGCCGTATTCGAGCGAATAGGCGACCCGGATGGTGGCATGCGGCAGCTTGCCCTTCTTGCGGATCGGCACGAAGCCGGCGGAGAGCTGGTGCGCGATCGCGCCCCCGAGAATGAAGCCGCGCGCCTCGATCCCGGCCACCTTGTCGATCTTGGCGCCGGCGAAGGGATGGACCAGTTCGTCCACCGCCCGACGAAAGGCCCGCGCATCGCCCAGCAAGGTGGTGATGTCCCGGAACAGGATGCCCTTCTTCGGATAGTCCGGAATTGTCCTGATCGCGTCGGCGAGGATCATGGGATTGGCAGTCCTGGCTTTATTGTCGGGGGCCGCAGGCAGGCACATGACGAATTTGTCATCTGCCGTCCACCCGCAGGTTGGCCTTGGGGCCTTACACAGGCCTAACACAGGTCACGAAGCCGTGTCAGCCGCACCAACGGCAGACACGCGATTTAGATCGACGCAAAGCCAGCAGGAGCGCCAGCACCATGTCCGACACAACAATCCAGCCGAGCGGCGTCACGCGCGTCAGCCTGTCGAGCCTCGATGTCTCCTTCGGCCAGCTTGTGCTGTTCTTCGTCAAGGCCGGACTGGCGGCCATTCCCGCAATCCTGATCCTGATGCTCACTGTCGGTGTCGTTGGCGCCGTCTTGCGCGGCATCTTCCGCATCGGCTTCTGGGGCATGCACGGCGGCTGGTACCACTGACGCCCGGACGGGCCTGCAATGCCAGACATGAAAAAGGCCCCGCGAGGGGCCTTTTGCTTGGCATAACGGGTTAACCCCTCAATGCGTGCCAGGAGCGTGCTCGGGCAACCGCGACCAGATGCGCTTCTTGGTGAAGTAGAGCAATCCGGCAAACAGGATCAGGAAAACGATCACCTGAAAACCGATCCGCTTGCGCTGTTCCATATGGGGCTCGGCGGCCCACATCAGGAACGCCGTCACGTCGGCTGCGTACTGCTTGGCCGTCTCGGGTGCCGACGGCTTTCCGTCCACTCCCTTGGGATATTCGATCTGGCCGTCATTGAGCACGTTCGGCATGGCGATGATGTTGCCGGGCATGTACTTGTTCCAGTTCTGCCCCGGCTGCAGCGTCGTTCCGGCTGGCGGATCCTCATAGCCCGTCATCAGGGCCTTGATGTAGTCGGGTCCGCCCTCCTGATACTGGGTCAGGATATCGAACAGGAACAGCGGAAAGCCGCGCTCGTAGTTGCGGGCCTTTGCAAGAACGGACATGTCCGGTGGATAGGCGCCGCCATTCGCGGCACGCGCAGCTTGCTCGTTCGGGAACGGCTTGGGAAACGCATCCGATGGGCGGCCCGGCCGCTCGAACATTTCGCCCTGGTCATTCGGGCCGTCCATGATCTTGAAGTCCGCAGCCAGCGCACGGACCTGCGCTTCAGTGAACTCGGGGCCGCCCTTCTGCGAGAGGTTGCGGAAGCGCACGAGGCCCATGGCGTGGCAGGCCGAACAGACCTCACGATAGACCTTGTAGCCGCGCTGGAGCTGCGCCCGGTCGAAGGTGCCGAACGGGCCGTCGAACGACCATTCATAGCCCGGGGGCTTCGTGCCGCCACCGGCGGCCTGGGCCGCGGGAAGCGTGGCGCTGCCGATGAGGATCGCGGCGCAGGCCGCCAAAGTGGTGCGGATCAGGTTCATCACATCAGCCCTTGGTGTTCGGCTCGGAGGCGGCGGCTGCGGCCACGGCGGCGGCCGATCCGCCCTTCATCTTGCCGAGCACCGACTCGGCAATCGAGCCCGGCAGCTTGTTCGGCGTCTCGAACAGGCCGAGCAGCGGCAGCGCAATCAGGAAGTAGGCGAAGTACAGCGCTGAGAAAATCTGGCTGAGCAGGACGTAAGGCTGTTCCGCCGGACGGGAGCCGAGCCAGCCGAGCACGATGCAGGTCGCCGCGAAGGCCCAGAAGCACTGGCGCGCAAGTGGGCGGTAGCGCATCGACTTGACCTTGGAGGTGTCAAGCCAGGGCAGGAAGGCCAGGATGACGACGGCGGCTCCCATCAGCAGCACGCCGCCAAGCTTGTCGGGAACAGCACGCAGGATGGCGTAGAACGGCAGGAAGTACCATTCCGGCACGATGTGCGGCGGCGTCACGGCCGGGTTGGCCTGCACGTAGTTGTCGGCATGGCCGAGATAGTTCGGCATGTAGAAGATGAAATACGAGAACACCACGAAGAAGCAGATCATCGCAAACGCGTCCTTGATGGTCGCGTAGGGCGTGAACGGCACCGTGTCCTTCTGGACAGCCTTGACCTCGACACCGGTCGGATTGTTCTGGCCCGTCACATGCAGCGCCCAGACGTGCAGGATGACGACTCCGAAGATCATGAACGGAAGCAGGAAGTGCAGCGAGAAGAAGCGCGTCAGTGTCGGGTTGTCGACCGAGTAGCCGCCCCACAGGAAGGTGACGATGGTCTCGCCGACCAGCGGAATGGCCGAGAACAGGTTGGTGATGACGGTCGCGCCCCAGAAGCTCATCTGGCCCCATGGCAGAACATAGCCCATGAACGCGGTCGCCATCATCAGCAGAAAGATGATGCAGCCGAGGATCCAGAGCACCTCGCGCGGGGCCTTGTACGATCCGTAGTAGAGCCCGCGGAAGATGTGAATGTAGACCGCGATGAAGAAGAACGAGGCACCATTCGCGTGCATGTAACGCATCAGCCAGCCATACTCGACGTCGCGCATGATGCTTTCGACGGAGTTGAAGGCCATGGTCGAGTGCGGCGTGTAGTGCATCGCCAGCACGACGCCGGTGATGATCTGGGACACCAG
>JAPLOW010000208.1 GCA_026400555.1 Hyphomicrobiales bacterium | reverse complement strand
CGGTGGTGCCGATCACATGCACGATGCGCGCCTGTGCCGCGAAGGCCGCCATGGCGCAGGACACGTCCGGCACGGTAAAATCGAGAATGCCGTGCGCCTCGACGATGGCCGCCAGCGGATCATCACTGATCACCACCCCATTGGGCTTGAGCTCGGCCACAGTGCCGGCATCCTGTCCGAGCAGGGCGGATCCGGCACGCTCCAGCGCCGCATGCAGCACCACGTCGGGGTTCTCGGCGATCGCTCTGACCAATGTCCGCCCCATGCGCCCGCCGGCGCCGACGACAACGAGCTTCATGGGGTGGGACATGGGATGTGCCTCCGGCGTCAGATACCGACCGAAAGCGTCTCTAGTTGGTCAATCTGATGCGGGCAAGGGCGCGACCACCCCTCACGCCACCGCCCTGATAGTCCGCCTCACCTTCTCGACCAGTTCGTCGATCTGGCTTTCGGTGATGATCAGTGGTGGGGTCAGGGCCAGCGTGTCTCCGGTATAGCGCAGCATCAGGCCTTCGTTGTGGAAGGCATGGTCCATGGCGGCGAAGCCGCGCTTGGTCGGGCCGTCCGCATGGGGGATGAGATCGATGCCGGCCACCAGCCCGAGCGTGCGGATGTCGACAACGTTTGGCTCCCCCTTGAGGCTCATGATAGCCTCGGCCCAGAGCGGTTCGAGGTCGCGCGCGCGCTCGAACAGGCCTTCCTCGCGGTAGATATCGAGCGCTGCCAGCGCGGCGGCGGCGGCCAGCGGGTGTCCCGAATAGGTGTAGCCGTGGAATAGCTCGATGGCATGATCCGGCCCGTTCATGAACGCGTCGTAGATGCCCTTGCGCACCAGCACCCCGCCCATCGGCACGGCGCCGGAGGTGACGCCCTTGGCAAAGCAGATCATGTCCGGAATGACGCCATAGCGCTCGGCGGCGAAGGCGTATCCGAGGCGGCCGAAGCCGGAGATCACCTCGTCGAAGATCAGCAGGATGCCATGTTTCGTGCAGATCTCGCGCAGCTTCTTGAGATAGCCCACGGGCGGTGGCAGCACCCCGGTCGAGCCGGCCATCGGCTCCACGATCACGGCGGCCACAGTCGAGGCATCATGCAGCGTGACGATGCGTTCGAGCTCGTCCGCAAGGTGCCCGCCCCATTCGGGCTCGCCCTTGGAGAAGGCCTGCTTCTCGCGGTTGTAGGTCGTCGGCATGTGGTCGACGCCGGCCAGCAGCGATCCGAAGAACTTGCGGTTGCTGACGATGCCGCCGACCGAGATGCCGCCGAAGCCGACGCCGTGATAGCCGCGCTCGCGCCCGATCAGCCGGGTCTTCGAGCCCTTGCCGGTGACATTCCAGTAGGCGATTGCGATCTTCAGCGCCGTGTCGACGGCCTCGGAGCCGGAGCCGGCAAAGAACACGTGGTCGAGATCGCCCGGTGCCAGCGCGGCCACGCGTGCTGCGGCGGCGAACACCTTGGGGTGGCCGAACTGGAAGGCCGGCGCATAGTCAAGTTCCTCGGCCTGCGCCTGGATGGCCTGGATGATCGGCCGGCGCGCATGGCCGGCATTGCAGCACCACAGGCCGGCCGTGCCATCCATGATCGGCTTGCCGTCGGTGGTGTAGTAATGCATTCCCTCCGCGCGGCTGATCATGCGCGGTGCCTTCTTGAAGGCGCGGTTGGCTGTGAAGGGCATCCAGAACGACTCAAGGTCGTTGGGCTGCTCGGCCGGGCGCGGGGTCGAGGGGGACATGCGGGATCTCCTAGAAGCGGCTCGCGCGCCACGGAGTGGCGCTCGTTTCGCTCAGCGTAGCAAGCCTGCGCGCTAAGTAAACCTCGCCAGGGAATCGCCCCGCGCAATCCTCGCATGCGGCCCGCGCTGCCGCCGCACACGAATTGCGTTCCCATGCCCCGATCAATCACGCTAACCTGCTGTTAGGTGTATTGCAACGCCCGGAAGGGCGGCGCAGGGCAATCGCTTGAAGCGGGATGCGATTCCCAAGGATCAAAATGTCTGATTCATGGGAGGCCTCAATTATGGAGGCTTCGACATGGTTCGGCCATCTCTTCTCGATCATTTCTCCGCGCTTCGCGATCCTCGGCAACTGGGCAAGGTGGTCTATCCTTTGCCAGAGATCATGCTGCTGGTGTTGTGCGCCACGTTGGCGGGCGCGGAAGACTTCGTCGAGGTTCGCCATTGGGGGCGCAAGAAGCTACCATTTTTGCGTACCATGCTGCCTTATGGCACCGGCATTCCATCCCATGACACGCTCAACGATGTGATGAATGCGCTGGACGGCGACTTGTTCTCGGAGATTTTCGGCGCCTGGGTGGAGGGCCTGCGTGAGGACGAGCCTGACATTGTCGCCATCGATGGCAAGACGTCACGACGCTCGCACAGCGGTGACAGGCACCCGCTGCACGTCGTCTCGGCCTGGGCCGCGCGCCAGCGTCTCGTGCTTGGTCAGCAGGCGACGGACGCCAAATCCAACGAGATTACCGCCATTCCGCTCCTGCTCGCCCGTCTGCAACTCACCGGCGCGCTCGTCACCATCGACGCCATGGGCGCGCAGACGAAGATCGCCCAGACGATCCTGTCGCGCGGTGCCGACTATCTGCTGGCGCTCAAGGACAATCAGCGCAGCCTCGCCGACGAGGTCGCCCTCTTCTTCGGTGCCCCCGGGCAACGGGAACTTCGCCCCTTCGAGACCGTCGATGCCGATCACGGACGCACCGAAACCCGCCGCCATTGGGTCAGCCACGACGTTGCCTGGCTCAACGGCGACCGCTGCGCTCCGGGCGAACCGCGCTTCCCGGGCCTCAAAGCCATCGCCATGGTCGAGGCAACCGTCGAGCGGGGCGGTCAGGTCTCCACCTCACGCCGCTACTTCATCTCGTCGCTCCACCTCGACGAGCGACTTCTTGCCCGTGCCGTCAGGGCCCATTGGGGCATCGAAAACCGGCTCCATTGGGTCCTCGACGTCGTCTTTCACGACGATCTCATGCGGCTCAGAACCGAAAGTGGACCCAGAAACATGGCCACAATCAAACACATGGCCATGAACCTGATCCGCGCAGCACAAGGAAAAGACAGTCTCAAGGTCCGCAGAAAGGCCGCAGCCTGGGATCACAACTACCTCAAGGCTCTCATCACAAGGACCGCTCAATGACCTTCAAGCGATTCCCCTGGGTGAAACCCAATGTGCTGGTGATCTGCGCCGGGCCTACCCATGATGAAAAGGGCGCCTGATGGCGGCTGCCAAGGAAGGTGATGCCGGAGGTGGTTTGCTCGGCGGCCCATGAGGCATGGCCGAGGGAGCGGAGGAATGCTCCCGGCCATGCGCGTCTTTTGAGCTGGTTGGGCGCTGCCATAGTCAGGCGTCTGCGCTTGTGAGCAGCGTGTTGTGGACGGCGCGGAAGGCGTCCCGCAGCGCCTTGTGGTTATTGAGGCCGTCAAGGGCGTAGCTGTTGAGAAACTGGCGCCCGGCGAACAGCTTGCTGTCGACGGCGTTTAGCTCTGCTTCGTCGCAGACCTGTTGCCAGAGGTTAGCGATGGTCATGATCTGATGTTCGATGAGCGCCGCGGCTTCCGCTTCTTTCAGGTGATAATCCGGTGCGGCGGCGAGCAGAGTGACGAGCGTGCTGGCGCGGCCATCGCCCTTGATCAGCATGGCTTGCGTGGCTTCACTGCCCGTGCGGCCTTGCGGGCAGATGTCATAGGCAGGCGTGAGCGTCAGCATCCGGCCATCCCAGAAGGCGGCATGGTTGCGGGCGTGGTCGTCGGTATTGCCGCACAGCACGTTGAAGCAGATCCGCCCGTAGAGTTCCTTGAGCGTGCCCTTCGGATCAGTGAAGCGGTGGCGGATGAGTTCGGCGAGGTCTTCGTAAGAGGCGTAACGGGCCATCATCTCATCGAGCCCGAGCATGGTCAGGGCCGAGACCATGGCGCGGCGCGTCCAGCCGTCCTTTGTGTGCGTGCGATCGAAGCGCTCGATCAGCAGCACATCCTTATGGGCGGCACGGGTCATCGAGACGGGCGCGGCGTTGAGCCCGCAGGCAGATGCCAGTTTCATCGCGATGAATTCGGCCTTCACGACGCTATAGGTGTCGTTGATCGCCGAGAATTTGGCGATGAATTTCTTCGAGCCGTCGTCGATGAGCGCCTTCGGGCGAGCGCCGCCGATCGAGGTCCCGTTATTAAGGGCCTGGTCGAGAGCGGGGGGCAGAGGAACGCCCTTTTCGATGAGGGCAGCCGCTCCCACGAGCTCGTCAAGCGAAGCCTGTGCGGCAAGGCGGGGAATATACTCTGTGGCCGATGCCTGGAAATCGAGGGCGCCAATGCGGTCGGAGCCCGATTGGAGCAGGAAGGTTAGCTCGCTGATCTCAGGCACGCCGGCAGCATCAGGTTTTTTGCCCATTAGCCTGTTGATGATGACCCGGCGGCCCCAGGCATCCGGCGAGCCGTCGCGGATGCAGCTTGCCATTTGCAGGCCGTTGATGGGCGCGATGGCTCCTTCTTGGAGGGGGAGTTCAGGCTCGTAGATGGGAATGGCACTCTTACGGCGGCGATAGCTGGCGCCGTAGGTATAAAGCAGGCGCTCGTCATTCTGATCGAGGCGGCCCGCCACCACCGGTTCCTTCCCCTCCGGCAGCCACATCCAGACATAAGCTTCGGTAGCGTCCGCCTTAGAAGTCATCATCGACCTCCTTTACGGCGTGGCGGACGCTCTTCGGCAGAAGCGTCAGTTTTTCGTCGAGGCGGGCATTGTGCATCCGGAGTGTGCGCTCGTCATAGTCGAACAGGCGCACGCCGACGAGTGAGGCAACCTCAAAGATGATGCCGATCTCAGGGCCCGGCGCGCCTTTTTCGATGCTGGAGAGGGTAGTGCGGCTGATGCCGGCACGGTCCGCCAGTTCCTGCGCGGTCAGGCCGCGCTCGGCCCGACCGACGCGGATCAGCTTGCCGAGCATGGCGAGCGCCTGATGCGTGACTCTAGAGTAGCTTCTTTGACGGGGCACAGTTATTACCTGTATGTTCATTTGAATGGACATGAGGCCCTCCCGTGTCCATAATTTTGCACATTGTGTCATAGGGCCGAGGAATAATCAAGTTTTGTTCATTTGATTGGTCATAAAGGCAGTTCGTGGCCATAATTTTGCACATGACAAATAAGCGCCTGGCCACGGCAATGCGATAAAGTGAAGGGCGGTTTGGGCCGTTATGGAGGTTGGATATGCGGAGTTTTCTTTTGGCTACGCGTTCACGGAAAATCTAATCCCGCATTTCCCAGATGGCCGCGCCAATTCATGACGAGAGCGGCAGGTTTTGATATAAGAATCAATGCGTTGCTGGCGATCGGAGCGGCTGGGCATAGAGCTTGTGACGGGTGAACTGGAAACGGGCGATCTGCGGGTCGCTTTCGACCGCCGCCTCAAGCTGGAGTTCCATGGTTCGCGGGTCACGTCGGATGCCGGGTTGCTCGCCTTCCGGGAACTGGACGATGCCCTTGGCCTGACGGAGATGGCCGGGCAAGTGCTGGCCGACTTGAGGACCGGTAAGAACAATAGCCACACCCTGACGGCACAGCTCCGGCAATCGGTGTTCGGCCGTCTTGCCGGATACGAGGATGTGAATGACGCCGACCGCCTCGGCCATGACCCGGCGATGCGCTGGATCGTTGGCGGCAGGGCAGTGACCAAGGAAGCCGCTTCGACGAGCCAGATGGGGCGTTTCGAGACCGAGGTGCTGACCGACAAGGCCAACCTCGCCGCCCTGGCGAACCTGTCGGGGACGTGGATCGACGCCGTTCATGCCCGCCACCCGGCCCATGTCGTGGTGCTCGACATGGACAGAAGCGTCAGCCCAACCTACGGCAAGCAGGAAGGCACCGCCTACAACGGCCACTTCGGCTGTACCTGTTATCATCCGCTGTTCGTCTTCAACCAGTTCGGCGATCTGGAAAGGACCACGCTGCGTTCCGGCAATGTCCACAGCGCCGACGACTGGCGCTCGGCGCTGGAACCTGTGGTGGCGCGGTATCGGGACCGGACCAAGCGGCGGTTCTTCCGGGGTGATGCCGCCTTCGCCCTGCCCGACCTGTACGACTATCTTGAGGCCGCGGGCTACAAGTACACCGTCCGCCTCAAGGCCAATGCCGTTTTCAGGGCCACATCGCCCACCTGCTAAAGCGCCCCGTCGGCCGTCCGCCCATGCATGTCCAGCGGTTCCATGCGAGCTTCGGCTATCGGGCCGGATCGTGGAGCCGGAAACGGCGCGTGGTCGCCAAGGTGGAATGGCATCCCGGCGAACTCTATCCCCGTGTCGGGTTCATCGTCACCAACCTGACCCGGCCCGCGAACCGCATCGTCGCCTTCTACAACCAGCGCGGCACGGCGGAGCAGTGGATCAAAGAAGGCAAGAACGCGTTGAAGTGGACGCGGCTGTGCTGCGGCACGATGAAGGCCAACGCCGTGCGGCTCCAGCTTCACGCCCTGGCCTACAACCTGTGCAACTTCCTGCGCACGCTCGCCCTGCCGGAGGAGATGGAAAGCTGGTCGCTGACCACGATCCGCGAGAAGGTGGTGAAGATCGGCGCGAAGGTGATCGCCCACGCGCGCTACGCCGTCTTCCAGATGGCCGAAGTGGCTGTGCCCCGTCACCTGTTCCGGCGCATCCTCGACATGATCGACGATTTGCGGCGAAGAGAACCAACGCCATGCTGACGGCAGGAAGCGGTCGTACGACGCAGGCGACAGGGGAAGTCCGCCCTCACTGTGGCAAAATCAGCAAGAAACGCACAACTGGGGCGTGGTATCGCGGTCTGAACGCGATTCTGCTGCGACGGACGTTGTCGTTACGCGCTTCCCGCTTCCAAGAGGACCAAAGCTGGGCTATTCTGCCGTCAATCAGGGGCGGATGGGCCGCCTATCTGGGAAATGTCGTCTTAGGGAAGTTCGAGGAGCTTGGCATGCTCAATATCCCAAAGATGGTGAATTTAGCAGTCGAAGATTACCTGCGTTCGATTCCCCGGAAAATTGACAGTTTGAATCCGATCAATATTGCTGCAGAGCAGTGGATCAAATTCGTCATTTCGAAGATGGATGAAAGAGGGCAGGATATCTTCTTTTATTGGTTGCGTGGATACGGCGGACATAAGATCTTTGAAGGTGATGACTGGACCGGTTACATGAATGCCGACTCCAGCCACAAGCCCAAGGTAATGAACGCGTTGATGAGCCATGCGCAGGAGTTGCGCGACAACGTCGATCAGTCTCGCGGCGTCGTCGAGTTCACGCTTCGGCTGAAGGTGAAAGGCGTGTTTGTCGGAGATGTTGGGGGCGGTTACTACACCGCTTATGCGCTTCTGCATGGCGCGAATGCGCGCGCGGGCGGCTTTGTGGTGAATGCTTCGGTCTTTAAGCCCGCTGCGACCAGTCCCGATCAGCAGATCTTCTACTTCTACAACATCAGCTATGAGTTCAATGATGTCGCTGATCCGAATGGCCAACTTCCCGATGCCGCCGCCAGCGCCATCGCCAAGGCTGCCGCCCAAGGCATGCGTGTGGGGCCGCCGAAGGATTTCTCGCTGACCGTCAAATGGCCGGCCGATTATTGCGTGAAGGTGATCGTCAACGACAACGGCCCGAATGAATATGCGTTCGTTCCGGTCGGATACCTGCGCACATCCGATCTATCCAGTTGGAAAAGGCCGCTAACCCAGTAGGGGGCGCCGGCCGGAGCGCGTTGCTCAATGAAGGCTGGCGTGGGATCGCCGTCGCGCGCTAGGAAGGTGAATGCCGCCTTCGCCCTCCCGCGCCTTTCTCGTCTTCGCCTGGATGATGGGTTCGCTGCTGTCGTTCACGGTGGTCGCGCTCTCCGTGCGGGGGCTGCAGCAGAGCCTGACCGTGTTCGAGATGCTGGCGCTGCGCAATGTCGGTTAAGACGTCGGAGGGGGGCAAAACCTTCTGAAGTGCTGTTTCTAGTTTTTGCCCATCGCATCCGCCACCTTTCGCGCAGGCCATCCCGGCACCGGAAGGATTGAGATGTCTGAACTGTACAATCTGCACTAATCCGCGGTTCGGCCACGGCCCCCACCGGCGCGCCGGTCTTTCCCCACCTCGTACAGGAGGCAACGCTGGGCTATGACGTGCAGATCGGCTTCCCCGCGGTTCCGCTCTTCTGTCAGTACAAGCTCCCGGAGCTGATGACCCGTGCCAGCGCCGTTGAGATCGCGGGCGGCCTGTGTCCCGGTCTGACGCTTGAGTTCTTCAGGATCGCGCTCATGCGCCGGGATTTATCGGATCAGCATCAGCTGCTGATTGACTGGGAGGGGCGCTATCCGGGTCAGATGTTTTACGCCGCGCCATCCTTGCGTGACTGTGCGGCCTTCAATGCCGCCTACAATGGGGCAAGCGCCGTCAGTCATTCCGTCTTGTTCTCCCCTGTCGACATAGGGCCGCTGCCGGACGACAAGGTCCACACGACCGCGTATAAGCCCAGCCTGTCCTACGGGTATTTTTGCTCAGAGCCCCGGCAGTTCAAGGTCGAGACCTTTGACGGTTTAGCGGGGCGCCTTCCCCAGAAATTAAAGGACAAGAATGTCCGGGATTTCAGGGCCACGGCGCAGGAGGTCCGCCGAGCCGTGCTCGAAGCCGCATCGCCTGTCTGGCGGCAAGCAGAAGATGCTGTTGCAGGCAGGGTGCGACAGGCGCTGCCGCCGATTACCATGGATGGTCCAGCTTTGCAGCCTGATCGCGAGCAGCCATCGCCAATCGGGTGCCCGCCCGCTAAACTGGGCTTGTGCCCCGACACTTCATCTTGCGATCCTTCGCCTTTGTGTTTGCCGTCCTACTCGCCTCACTGCTCGCTTCCTGCGGCGAGATTGTCGACGCCGAGGAAGCGCGGCTGTGCAAGCTGGCGCTTCCGGCCCTCAACCAGGATGGCGCGCGGCTCAGCGTCGAACGCACGGCGCCGGATTCTTATCCGTTTTCCGTGAGAATCGACTACCGCGCGATCTCACCCGAGCAGGAAGGGCGCATGCGGGTTGCGATCTGCCGCTTCTCTTCGACCCGCGACGCGCGCGGGCAGCGCGATCTGGCTGGAATCGCCACCGAAACGGGTCCAATGGCCGATGCGTCCTTCTACTTCCTCAAGCGGTTCTATCTTGAAGCGCCAGATGGGGCCGCGATGGCCGGATCGCCAGCCGGCGCACGCTCCCGCGTGCCGGAAGCGCCCTTCTGGGCAGCCTATGCAGTGCAGCAGGTGATCGTCGCCCTGCCCACTGCGGCGGTCTATGCCCTGCTGGCAGCGGCCTATGCGCTGATCTACGGGCTGGTCGGGCGCATCGTGCTGGTGTTCGGCGAGTTCGCCGCCCTGGCGAGCCTCGCTGGCGTGGTCGGTCTCGGGGTTGTGTCCTCCGTCGGCGCGGAAACGGCGCTGACGGGCATTCTGGTCGTGCTGGCGGTGGGCGTCCCTGCCGCCGGCCTGCACGGATTTGCGCTGTCACGCTTCGCGCTGAACAGACTGGCGCGCGCGCCGGGCCAGCATGTGCTGATCGCCTCGGTGGGCGCCGGCATCGCGCTGTCCGAGTACCTCAGGCTGATGCAGGGCGCCGAAACGCGCTGGCTGCCGCCGCTGTTCAACCAGCCGGTGGCGCTGCTGCGCGCCGGCGACTTCACCACCACCGTCACCAGCGCCGCGGCACTCGCGGCGGTGGTCGGCCTTGGCGCCTGCCTCGCGTTGGTGGCCTATATGCGCTGGTCCCGCTACGGGCGGCAATGGCGCGCGGTCGCTGACGATCCGATGGCCGCAGCCCTGTTCGGCGTGGATGAGGCAAGGGTTCACGACCGGGCCCTGATCATCGCCGCGGCCGTGGCGGGACTGTCCGGCATCATCGTCACAGTGCTTTACGGCGGCATGGGCTTCGCAGGCGGCTTCCAGCTTGGGTTGAAGGCCCTGATCGCGGCCATTCTCGGCGGTATCGGTTCGATTGGCGGCGCGGCGCTGGGCGGGCTGGCAATCGCCGTCTTCGAAGCGCTTTGGTCGGCCACCTTGCCGATCGAGGGCCGCGACATGGCGATCTATGTCGCTCTCGCTGCGGTGCTGATTCTCAAGCCGGGCGGGTTCTTCGGCTTTGCCGATCTCGGACCAAGGCGCGTATAGAGGCTGGCATGGGCGCTTTCGCAATTGCCGTCACGGATATCAACGCGGCACAGACCGCATTGGCGGGCCATGTCATCCGCACGCCGCTGGTGCGGGCGCAGCGGCTGTCGGAACTGACGGGCGCCGAGATCTTCGTCAAGTACGAGAACATGCAGGCTACGGCCTCGTTCAAGGAGCGCGGCGCCGTCAACCGGCTGGCCATGCTCACGCCAGATGAGCGGGCGCGCGGCGTGATCGCCATGTCGGCCGGCAACCACGCGCAGGCGCTGGCCTATCATGCCCGGCGCATGGGCATTCCCGCGACCATTGTCATGCCGGAACCAACGCCCGTCGTAAAAGTTGAGAACACGAGGGCGCATGGCGCGCGCGTGGTGTTGCATGGCGAGACGCTGGCTGAATCGCAGGACAAGGTGGCTGATATCATCGCCAGCGAAGGGCTTGTGCTGGTGCATCCCTATGACGACGCCGCCGTGATGGCCGGCCAGGGCACGATCGCGCTCGAAATGCTGGCAGACGAGCCCGCCATCGACACACTGGTCGTGCCCATGGGCGGCGGCGGGCTGATCGCGGGCATGGCCGTCGCGGCAAAGGCTCTGAAGCCCTCGCTTCGGGTGATCGGCGCGGAGGCGGCGCTCTATCCGTCGTTTCACAATGCGCTGCACGGGGCCAATCTGCCAATCGGCGGGCCGACGCTGGCAGAAGGCATTGCTGTCAAGAATGTCGGTGCGCTGACGTTGCCGATCGTGCGCGCGCTGGTCGAGGGGCCGGTGCTGCTGTCGGAAGCGATCCTCGAACGCGCCGTCAACGCCTTTGCCACGCTTCAGCATACCATGGCGGAAGGCGCGGGGGCCGCCGGTCTTGCTACGATCCTTGCCGAGCCCGAGCGCTTCCGTGGCCGCACGGTCGGGCTTGTGCTGTGCGGCGGCAACATCGACGCACGGCTGCTGGCGGCGATCATGGTGCGCGAACTCGAACGCAATGACCGCATCCTGTCGCTGAGGATCACCACGGCGGACAGGCCCGGCATCCTTGGCCAGATCGCCAGCCGGCTCGGTCAGCTCAAGGCCAACATCCTCGAGGTCTCGCACGGCCGGCTGCTGCTTGACGTGCCCGCCAAAGGCGTCAGCATCGACATCACGGTCGAGACGCGCGGCGGCGTCCATGCCGAAGAGATCATGGCCGCGCTGCGCGCCGACGGACTTGAGCCGCAGCGGCGCGACCCGCGCGGCGTAGCATAAGGGAGCAGTCTCATGTCATCGCAGATGCCCACCACAAACCCTTCCCTGCCCAACCGCCAGCCGGCGGGTTCCGGCGAGACCGGCGGCGTGCTTGGCGGGAGGCTCGTCGCCTACATCGTCGACCTGTTCATCGTCGCGCTGATCGGGCTTGTGGTGTCGATGAGCGTGACCTTTCTTGGCCTGATCACCTTCGGAATCGGCTGGATGCTGTTTCCGGTGGTGGGCATCTGCACAGCCATGGCCTATGCAGCCATCACCATCGGCGGCCCGGCGCAGGCGACGATCGGGATGCGGGTTTCGGGGTTGAAGGTCGAGCGCAGCAACGGCGGCCCGCCCGACGCAATCACCGCAGCGGCGCATTGCCTGCTGTTTTACGCCGCCACGTTCACCGCGGGCCTGCTGATCCTCACCATCCTGATCGGCATGTTCCGATCGGACAGCCGCATGGGGCACGACCTGCTGACAGGCCTGATCGTCGTCCGCGATTAAGGAGTCTCCTCAAGGGCTTGCAGCGCGCTGCTGAATAAAGGCCCAAACGGCTTCAAGATCTGAATCATGGATTTCATGCCCTGATTCATGTGTGCAGAGCGCCAGTTCCCGCGGCTTGCCGCAGCCGCGCCACTGCTGGCACGAGCGCCCGGCGACTGTGCTGACAGCGGCAGGCTCCGCGCTGCACTGGTCCTCGTCGAGCCAAATCCGCCAGTCGCGCCAGATGTCGCTTTGCCGGTAGACCCCGCCCCTCAGCGCCCGTCCTCCCATCGGAACCGTGCCGTCATTCAGGCCATGCACATGCACGAGATCGACCCCCTTGCCTGTGCCGTTGACCGGTGACGGCTCCCAGAAGCCGCCGGCGAGCGCGCCGTAGGCACTGAACAGTTCCGGCGTCCGGCAGGCCAGGTTCCACACCATCGAGGCGCCCTGGCTGAAGCCGGCCGCGACGAAGCGCGCATTGTCGACCGGGAAGCGCGCCTTGACATCGGCCGCCAGAGCCACGGCGAAGGCGAACTCGTCGCGGTGCCTGCCCGGCGCACCAGGATAGGACCAGGTGTTGCCCTCGCCGTGCGGCGCGATCAGTAAGACCTTGCGGTTTTCGACAAAACGCTGCAGCGGTGGGTCGTTGACGACATACTCCGCACTCTCCCGCCAGCCATGGAAGAAGACCAGTACCGGAAGCGGCGTGACGCCGTCCCAATCAGCCGGCGTAAGCGCGCGGTAGCGTCCGCCGGCCACCTCGCAGCCCGATGCGTCAGGACACAGCGGCTTCGCCGTAGCGCCGAAGGACAGGCCGATCACGCCGAGGATCACAAGAAGCATGCGGATCATTCCGCAACCTTGGCACCATTCTCCAATCCGTGACAGTCACAGCCGCGAGATCACCGCGCCGCAGACCGCCCTCAGGCTAGGGTCGCCAGGACCGCCGTCACCATCACATAGGCGAGGTGCCGCGCGCCCACGGCAAAGCCCATCTGGGCGGAGACGATCCAGCAATCGCCCAAGGCAATGATTGCCGCGCCTGCGAACACCAGTGCCAGCGGGCGCCGTGCATCGAGCCAGATCATGCCGAGACCGGCCAGACTGAGGCCGATGTTCCGGGCTCCGTATGCGCTGATGTAAGCGAGGGTTTCCTGTGACTGGGGCGGTATCCCAAATGTCGCCGCCGCATTCAGCAGCAGGAAGGATGTTCGACGTCCGAGCAGCAGAAACAGAATGGCGACGCCTGTCAGGATCCATGTCAGCGGGGCATTCCAGGCCAAGGCTCTCGTTTTCATCGTTCGGCACTCCTGATGTGGTGCTCATGTGATGAACCGGCAGAACTCTGGTTTCCAGACAGATTTGTGGCAACTAATTTTGCGAAAATGAAAAAAAGGACACCGGTGGATTGGGAGAACCTGCGAACGTTTCTGGTTGCGGCCAGGCATGACACACTGACCGAGGCCGCTGAGGCGGCCGTCGCGACGGTCGCGTGCCGGATCGAGGTTGCTGGATGTCGAGCGCTTTACAGCGCGTCTATCCAGCGCCATCCGACCCGGCAAGGTGCGCATCTCTGCAACCGAACCTGTGATCAGCGAGATTCTTGCCCCGCACCTGTCAGCCGCCCGGCATTCGATTCCCGGTTTCCGGCTGGAGCTGCTTGTTCAATCCGACGTGATGTCGCTTGCGCTGGATGATGCGGACCTCGCCATCCGCCTCATCCGACCATCCGGCAACAGCCTGATGGCGATACGGCTCCCGAAACTGGAGATGGGGTTGTTCGCGGCCCGGACCTATGCACCCGTCAGCGCAGGTTTCGCGGAGCTGGCCAGGCAGCGATGGCTGGGCTACGATGACCCTCATGGCGAAATTGCCGAGGTGCGCTGGATCCGTGAGCACGGGCTGTCCGACGCCCAGACGATGCGGACCTCAAGCACCCGTGCACTGGTCAATGCCTGCGCCGCCGGCGCCGGGATCGCCATCCTGCCAAAGGTCATGACATTTCGGCATCCGGAGCTTGTTCAATTGCCGATCGCTGATGCGGTGCCGCCGCGCACGCACTGGCTCGTCTGGCGCAGCGGCGAGCTTGAGGGAAAGCGGCTGCGCCCGGCACGCAGCTGGGTGCTTGAAGCCTTCAAGACAGCGCTTGCGCCGCACTCAGCCCCCTCGCCAGGCGGCAGGGCGTGCGGCTCCTTTCTAAAGCTCCACCGGAGCTTATGATCCGCTGCGCGGAGCGGAGCCTCACCCCTGCGGGAATTCGAGGCCCATTTCCTTGTAGCGGGCCGGGTCGTTGCCCCAGTCCTCGCGGACTTTGACGAACAGGAACAGATGCACGGGCGCTTCGGCGGCCTCGGCGATGTCCTTGCGAGCCGACTGGCCGATGGCCTTGATCGTCGCGCCGCCCTTGCCGAGCACGATCTTTCGCTGACTCTCGCGCTCGACAAAAATCGTCTGCTCGATGCGGACCGAGCCATCGGGCTTCTGCTGCCAGCTTTCGGTCTCCACGGTCGAACGGTAAGGCAGCTCGTCGTGCAGCCGTTCGTACATCTTCTCGCGCGTGATTTCCGCTGCCAGAAACCTCAGCGGCGCGTCGGACACCTGATCTTCCGGATAGAGCCATGGCCCCGGCGCGACACGGCCCGCCAGCCAGTCGAGCATCGCTTTCACGCCTGAACCGGTGAGCGCCGAAATCATGAAGGTCGTCTCGAACGCCGCCTTCTCATTGAGGTGGGTCGAGATGCTGAACAGCGCCGACTTGTCCTTCAGCGTGTCGACCTTGTTGAGCACAAGGAATTTTGGCTGCCGGATTTCGGCCATGCGGGCGAGGAGTTCGATGGTTTCCGGCGCGTTGTGCATGGCGACATCGATCAGCAGCCCGACGATGTCCGCGTCGGTCACGCCGCCCCAGGCGGAGGTGACCATGGCGCGGTCGAGCCGACGCTTGGGCCGAAAAATGCCCGGCGTGTCAACGAATACGATCTGCGACTGGCCGGCCATGGCGATGCCGCGAACCTGCGTGCGCGTGGTCTGCACCTTGCGCGAAACGATCGAGACCTTGGCGCCCACAAGCTGGTTGAGCAAGGTCGACTTGCCGGCGTTCGGCGCGCCGATCAGCGCCACGAAGCCTGCGCGCGTGGCCTGCCCCGCAGGGCCGCCAATTCTCTCATTCTCACTCAACGGCGAGGTCTCCTTCGCGCCAGAGGCCCTCGCGGCGCAGGAAATTCTCCGCCGCGGCCTGTTCAGCAAGCCGCTTCGAGCGGCCCTCTCCGATTCCGTCCGTGAGCCCCTGGACCTGGGCCGCGACCCTGAACATCGGGGCGTGATCCGGACCGGAACGACGGATCTCCACATAGCCCGGCGTCGCCAGCCCCTGGCCTTGCGCCCATTCCTGCAGCGCGGTCTTGGCGTCGCGCGAGGGCCTGGCCGTGTGGCGCAACCGGTCGCCCAGTGACGCCTCGATCAGGTCTAACGCCGCGCGATAGCCGCCGTCCAGAAAGACGGCCCCGACGATCGACTCGCAGGCGTCTGCAAGGATCGCCCGGTTCTTGCGCGCGCCGGACGAGGCCTCGCCGTCGCCGAGGCGCAGATACGGACCGATGCCCCATTGCAGCGCCATGTCGCCGCAGGTTTCCTTACGCACGAGGTCTGCCAAGCGGCGCGACAACTCGCCCTCCTCCGCGTCCGGATAGGTCTTGAACAAAAGCTCCGCCACAGCCATCCCCAGCACCCGGTCGCCGAGGAACTCGAGCCGCTGGTAGCTGCCGGTGCGCTTGGAATCCGCAGGCGCTGCGCTCATGTGCGTCAGCGCGTGCTCGAGCAGCCGCCGGTCATGGAAGGTGTGGCCGAGTTTCGTTTCAAGCTCGGCCAGATCGGGTTTGGAGCGCTGCGCCATCTGCCCGTTTACTTGATTCCCTGAAACAGGCGGTTCCAGCGCACGCTGACGGGCCAACGCCAGATCTGCCAAGCGCTTTCCCCCTCCTCGATCGAGAAGAAGATGATCTCTGCGCGCCCGACGAAATTCTCGAACGGTACCGGGCCAACGGATTGCTCGTCGCGGCTGTCGGTCGAGTTGTCACGGTTGTCGCCCATCATGAAGTAGTGGCCCGGGGGGACGGTGTAGACGCGCGTGTTGTCCCAATAGCCGCGGTCGCCGTCGCGCTCGATGACCACATGGCTGACGCCGCCCGGCAGGGTCTCGCGATACTGCGCGACTTTCTGCGGACGGCCCCATGCGTCCGGCGCCACATAGTCAGCGATGCGCTGGCGCTCGACCGGCGTGTTGTTGATGTGCAGCAGTCCGTCGATCATCTGGATCCGGTCGCCCGGCAGGCCGATCACGCGCTTGATGTAATCGGTGGAATTGTCCTTGGGAAGCTTGAACACGGCGATGTCGCCGCGCTTCGGCGCCGACGCCCAGATGCGGCCTTGGAACAGGTTGGGGCTGAAAGGCGCGGAATGCTTCGAATAGCCATAGGTATACTTGGAGACGAACAGATAGTCGCCGACGAGCAGCGTCGGCACCAGCGAGCCGGAAGGGATGTTGAAGGGCTGGAACAAGAAGGTACGGATGACAAGCGCGATCAGCAGCGCCTGGACGACGACCTTGACGGTCTCCATCAGGCCGCCTTCGTCCTTTTTGTTGCCTTGCAGTTTGGCGTCGTCGCTCACGCGTGCCTCGGTGATCGGAGGAATAAGATCTGGCGGGTCTAACCGATCATCGGCACAGGGGCAATGCAAACAACCGTGCGCGGCTTGCGCTGGCAGCACGAACACCCCACAACATGGCGATGGAATGGACGGATGATGGCATCATTCTGGGCGGCAAACGCCATGGCGAGACCTCGGTCATCCTCGAAGTCCTGACCCGCCAGCATGGCCGGCACCTCGGCCTGGTGCGGGGCGGCCGCTCGGCACGGCTAAGTTCTGTGCTCCAGCCCGGCAATGGCGCGGTGGTGACCTGGCGGGCGCGGCTCGATGAGCATCTCGGCCAGTTCCGCGTGGAAGCGACGCATCTGCGCGCCGGCCATCTCTTCAACGATGCGGCCTCACTTTACGGGCTGTCGCATCTCGCCGGGCTGATCCGGCTGTTGCCGGAACGTGACCCGCATGAGCGGCTTTACGATGCTTTGGCGGTGGTGATCGAGCATCTTGACGCCCCGCGCATCGCAGCGCCGCTGATCGTGCGCTTCGAGCTTGCGCTGCTCGCCGAACTGGGTTTCGGGCTCGATCTTGGCGCCTGCGCAGTGACCGGGGGGACTCAGGAACTGGTCTATGTCTCGCCGAAATCAGGCCGCGCCGTCTCGGCCCGGGCTGGCGCGGAGTATGCTGATCGCCTGCTGCCGCTGCCGGCTTTCGCGCGCGACGGCTTTCTCGGCGACAGCATCACCACTGCGCAACTGGAGCAGGGATTTGCCCTGACAGGGCATTTCCTGACACGGCATGTCTATGAACCGCGCGCGATGCCCCCCCCCGACGAGCGGGCTGCCTTCCTCACCGCCGTGCTGAGAGCTTGACGAGCGCTACTGCCCGATCCGGGTGGTCAGCGAGAAGCCGAAGTCGACGCGGTCGCGGGCCTGAAGCTGGCCGATGCCGGTCTGTCCACGCTGGGCCTCGACCCGTGCGTAATCGGCGAACATGCGCGCCACTGTCCGGTCGTTGATGCGGGTTTCGATCGCGGTGGCCAGCCCAAAGGCACCGAGTTGGGCGCGATCGGGGTTGATGCGGGTGGTTGGATTGCCGATCGTGCGGGCAATCTGGTCGTAACCGAAGCGCTCGAAGCTGCCGAGCGAGAAGGTCGGGCCAATATCGAGCGTGACATGGTCGTTCAGCTTGAACGAGCGCGAGGCGCGGATGTCGATGCCGCCCGAGCGGCCGGTGGCGAGCGACAGGCGTCCGAGTTCCTGCCAGCCGTCGGTGTAGGCGAGGAAGCCGCCATAGCGGAGGGCATCGGACTGATCAGCGGCCGACGGCGTCGTGCGCGTGGCGAGAGACAGCGCCCGGTCAACCGAGACAACCGGCCCTGCCGAAAAGGCGCCGTACCGCGCCGCTTCGATCCAGGCGCCGCGCACCGCGCTCGCGGTCTGCGCGTTCTCGTAGTTGAGCCCGACCATCGGGGTCAGGTTTGGCGCGAACTGCGGCAGGCGGTAGCCACGCAGGCTGATGCCCGACGTCTGTCCGAAATCCAGCGTGAATCGATCCCACACCGCGGTCGTCGCCTCAAACGCGAGCGCCCCCGACGACGCGCATGCAAGCGCCATCGCAGCAAGACCAGACCGTTTGAAGTCGAAGGGACGCATCCGGACCTTTTTTAACAAACCGACCTTGCCAACCTGCAGCCGGATGACGTGCAGCGGATCGGCTGTCCATAGCCAATCCCCGCGCGAGCGACAACCATCCTTGTTAAAAGTCCTTAACGTGTGGCAAGATTGTGGCGGATGCGGTCTCGCCCGCCACATTTCAACCTCTTGTTTTTCCTCATGAAACATGACCAAAGGTCAAGTTCGGTTCCGCGCCCTGACGGTTAAAAATCACTGTAAGATGCAAGCGAAGAATCACCGGGGCGCCCTGCCCCGCTGTCCGGAGTTCGCGTTGCGATGGGAAAACCTGTTGATCCTCCCGGCCCGGAGGGCGTGGAAAGCGTCGACCTGAAGTCGGCGCTGGAAGAGCGCTATCTGGCCTATGCGCTGTCGACCATCATGCATCGCGCCCTGCCCGATGCGCGCGATGGCCTGAAGCCGGTGCACAGGCGCATCCTGTACGGCATGCGGCTCCTGCGGCTCGACCCGACCGCCACATTCAAGAAGTGTGCGAAGATCGTCGGTGACGTGAT
This sequence comes from Hyphomicrobiales bacterium, assembly GCA_026400555.1. Classification (GTDB taxonomy): domain Bacteria; phylum Pseudomonadota; class Alphaproteobacteria; order Rhizobiales; family Beijerinckiaceae; genus Allobosea. The sequence goes on along the minus strand of JAPLOW010000208.1, from coordinate 4,992 downwards.
GGGCAGCTTCCATCCGCATGGCGACCAGGCGATCTATGACGCGCTGGTGCGCCTCGCGCAGGATTTCGCGCAGCGCTATCCGCTCGTTGATGGGCAGGGCAATTTCGGCAACATCGACGGCGACAATGCGGCGGCCTACCGCTACACTGAAGCGCGGATGACCGACGTCGCGCAGTTGTTGCTCGATGGCATCGACGAGGACGCCGTCGATTTCCGGCCCAATTATGACGGCAATGACAGCGAGCCGTCGGTCCTGCCGGCCGCCTTCCCCAATCTGCTGGCCAACGGCTCGCAGGGCATCGCGGTTGGCATGGCGACGTCGATTCCGCCGCACAATGCTGCCGAACTGTGCGACGCGGCGCTGTATCTGATCCAGAATCCGCAGGCGACGCCGGACCAGTTGCTGACCTTCGTTCCGGGTCCGGACTTTCCCACCGGCGGCGTCATCGTCGAACCCCGCGCCTCGATCGCCGAAGCCTACCGCACCGGGCGCGGCTCCTTCCGCACGCGGGCGAAATGGGAGAAGGAGGACACCGGGCGCGGCACCTGGGTCGTCGTCGTGACCGAGATCCCCTACCTCGTCACCAAGGGCGCGCTGATCGAGAAGATCGCAGAGTTGCTGCAGGACAAGAAGCTGCCGCTCGTGGCTGATGTCCGCGACGAGTCGGCCGAGGATATCCGCATCGTCTTCGAACCACGCAACCGGTCGATCGATCCGGGCCTGATGATGGAGACGCTGTTCAAGCTGACGGCGCTGGAAAGCCGGATTTCGCTCAACCTCAATGTGCTCACGGGCGGCATTGCGCCGCGCGTGCTGAACCTCGCCGAGGCGCTGCGCGAATGGCTGCACCACCGGCGCGATGTGCTGCTGCGCCGGTCCCGTTTCCGGCTGGCCCAGATCGAGAAGCGGCTTGAAATCCTGCGCGGCCTGCTGATCGTCTATCTTGACCTTGACCGGGTCATCAGGATCATCCGCGAGGAGGATGAGCCGAAGGCCGAGCTGATGCGTGTGTTCGAGCTCACCGAGGTGCAGGCCAACGCCATCCTCGACACGCGGCTGCGCTCGCTGCGCAAGCTCGAGGAGATGGAGCTCAAGCGTGAGCTCGACCACCTGACGGCAGAGAAGGACCAGATCGAGGGCCTTCTCGGCTCCGAGGACAAGCAGTGGAAGACCGTGGCCTGGGATATCCGGCAGGTGCGCAAGACCTTTGGCCCGGAAACCGCCATCGGGAAGCGCCGCACGCAGTTCGCGGACGCGCCGGAGACGACCGAGTTCGACATGAACGAAGCCATGATCGAGCGTGAGCCGGTGACGGTCGTCGTCTCGAAGAAGGGCTGGATCCGGGCGCTCAAGGGGCATGTCCAGGACCTTGGCTCCCTCGCCTGGAAGGGCGACGACAGCCTCAAGGTTTCGTTCTTCACCGAGACCACGGCCAAGGTTCTCGTGATCTGCGACAATGGCAAGGTGTTCACGCTCGACGCCTCCAAGCTGCCGGGCGGGCGCGGATTCGGCGACCCGATCCGGCTGTCGATCGATCTGGAGGAGAACGCCGACTTCATCGCTGCCTTCCCCTACAAGGCCGGTGTCAGGTTGCTGTTCGCCTCGAATGACGGGCGCGGCTTCATCGCCCCCGCTGACGACATCATCGCCAACACGCGCAAGGGCAAGCAGGTGATGAACCTCGATGACGGGCTGAAATGCGTCTTCGCCCTGCCCGTGTCCGGCGACCATCTGGCTGTGATCGGCGAGAACCGCAAGCTGATCTGTTTCCCGCTCTCGGAGGTTCCCGAGATGGGCCGCGGCAAGGGCGTGCGCCTGCAAAGGTACAAGGATGGCGGCATCGCCGACGCCAAGTCCTTCACGCTGGCGGAGGGCCTGACCTGGCTTTCCAGTGACGGCCGCACCTACACCGTGGCGAAGCCGGAGCTCGACGAGTGGCTGGGCTCACGCGCCGAAGCCGGACGCCTGCCGCCGAAGGGATTTCCGAAGAACAACCGCTTCGTGGGGTGAGGCTGCGGTCCGCGACGCGGATCGAAGATCCGGTGGACGTTTCAAGGCTGCCGCAGGCCTGAGCGCAAGCGAAGGTCGGGGCCACGATCTGGCAGCGAGCCTCAGCGCACAGGCTGGCTGAACGAGGCTTCCGCGCCGAAGGTCAGGCCCGGCATCAGCTCCATCCGGAAGCCGGCGCGCACATCGCTGCGCGCCGATGGCGCTTCGATCAGCGCCAGTCCCGGCGGGTTCGGAATGATGGAGGCGCTGTTGTTGTAGGTCGTCTGGCCGACCGAGGTGTAGAACATCAGCGTCTCGGAAGCCATGATCGCGGTGGTCGCGCGGCTGGTGAAGCCCATGTCGCCGAAACCGCGCGAGATGAACAGGGGCGAGGCGAAGCCGGAATTGAGGCCGAGCGGGCTGTTCACGGCCCAGGTCGGCCCCGACGTTATATTGAAAAGCAGCGCGCCCATCTTCACGGTTTCGCCGCCGCTGAAGGCCCACTGGCGCGGATCACGTTCGGCGGCGCCGGTGTTGAAGCGCATCGGCGAGCCGGGCATTGGCAGGTCCTGCCAGCCAAGGCTGGCGACCGGGCCGGCGGCGAAGGTCGGTGCGCGCGCGCCGAGCACAACCTCCTGAATGGCGAGGGCCGGGGTCGCGGCTGCCAAGGCGGCGGTGAACAGGATGACACGTGTGATCATGGCCACCTCCATAACCCGGATTGCGGCATTTTGCGAGTGGCACTGAAACCGCCGGTACGCCGGCCGATCACAGCATCGCAAGCGTCAGGGATCGACGCGCTCCCAGCCGCGACCCATCAGGCGCTCCTGCGGCAGGTAGCGTGACTTGTAGTCCATCTTGAGCGAGCCCTGCACCCAATAGCCAAGATAGAGGTAAGGCAGCCCCAGCTTTCTGGCGCGCTCGATGTGGTCGAGAATCATGAAGGTGCCGAGCGAGCGATGGGTCAGCGCCGGATCGTAGAAGGAGTACACCATCGACAGCCCGTCAGCCATGCGGTCGGTCAGCGCCAGCGCGATCAGGTCGCCCGTGCCGCGGCCCGTGGCGAAGGTGTCGGGGCCACGCCTGCGGTATTCGATGACGTTGCTCTCGACATGGCTGTCCTCAACCATCATGGCGTAGTCGAGCACTGTCATCTCCGCCATGCCGCCCTCCGGGTGGCGATGGTCGAGATAGCGGCGGAACAGCGAATACTGCTCGGAACTGGGCTTGTTCGGACCGGTTCCTCCTACCAGATCGCCGTTGAGCTCCATCGTGCGGCGGCGTGTCCGGCCGGGCCGGAATTCATCGACCAGCACGCGCACCGAAATGCAGGCACGGCAGGTCTCGCAGGCGGGGCGGTAGGCGATCGTCTGCGAACGGCGGAAACCACCATGGGTCAACAGGTCGTTCAATTCGCGTGCCCGACCGCCGACCAGGTGCGTGAACACCTTCCGCTCCTCGCGGCCCGGCAGATAGGGGCACGGCGACGGCGCAGTCAGATAAAACTGCGGCGCTTCCCGTATTGGACGAGTCACATCTGCCTCATGGCGCTGGTCTGTCACGCATGTGCGGGGGATAAGGTCGGCGAAATTACAGCCGGACCCCGGCGATTTGCAAGCGCGGATAAATGCGCATAAACCGCTTCGCCAGTCCGTGATCAGGCCGGGCCCGGCCTCGCTTCGATCACCACAAAGGCCTGGGCAAGCGGCATGTCGTCGGTCAGCGAAACATGGATGACGGCCTCATAGCCTTCGGGAAGCAGCATCTGCAGGCGCCTCAGCGCGCCGCCCGTCAGGCGCATGGTGGGCTGGCCCGAGCGCAGGTTGACGACCTCCATATCGCGCCAGAAGACCCCTTGCCGCATGCCGGTGCCCAGCGCCTTCGAGCAGGCCTCCTTGGCGGCAAAGCGCTTGGCGTAGGATGCCGCCATGGTCGCCTTGCCGTCCGAACGGCGTTGCTCGCCTTCGGTGAAGACGCGGTGCCGGAAGCGGTCGCCGAATCGTCCGAGCGAGCGCTCGATTCGCCTGATGTCGCAGAGGTCGGAGCCGATGCCGATGATCATGCCGCGCCGTTTCCGGGCCGGGCCGGCATGACCCGGTCATGCGCGGGATGTAACGAAGGGGCTGGACGCACGGAATAGACCTCCATCGGGGCTCGCCTTTCACCGTGACGTGAACGGTCCTGTGCAGCGAGCCGCCGCGACTCCATCTATAAGACCAGCATCGGGAGCCTCAAGCCTTGTATCCATGGACCGACCGAGCCGGGAGCTTCTCGGCGCTGAAATCCGGCGTACTGCTGGCCTGCCTAGCGCCGGGCGCGTGGCTGCTGGGCAAGGCGCTTGTCGGCATGCTGGGCTCGAAGCCGCTGACCTATGCCATCCATGACACCGGCGACTGGGCAGTGCGGTTCCTGCTGCTGTCGCTGCTGGTGACGCCGATGCGGACCATTGCCGCCTGGCCGAAGCTGATCATGGTCAGGCGCATGCTGGGGCTGACGGCGCTGGCCTATGTCTTCATCCATTTCGCCCTCTATATCGTCGACCAGCGCTATGACCTGATCAAGGTCGCCAGCGAGATCGCGCTGCGGTTTTACCTGACCATCGGCTTCGTGGCGCTCGTCGGCCTTGCAGTGCTTGGCGCCACATCGACCGATGCCGCCATCAAGCGCCTTGGTGCGGTGCGCTGGAACAGGCTGCATGCCATCGTCTACAGCCTCGCGCTGCTCTCGCTCGCGCACTTCTTCATCCAGTCGCGGCTGGATGTGACCCAACCCGTGCTGATGAGCGGCTTTTTCGTCTGGCTGATGGGCTATCGGCTGCTGCGTAAGCGCGACGTGGCCATCAACCTTCTGTCATTGACCGCGCTGGCGCTCGCGTCCGGCCTCGCGACCGCTCTGATCGCGGTCTCATGGTACGGGTCAATGACGGGCGTGCAGGCCTCACGCGTGCTCGCGGCCAATCTCGATTTCAGCTTTGTCATCCGCCCGGCCTGGTGGGTGCTGTG
>JAPLOW010000022.1 GCA_026400555.1 Hyphomicrobiales bacterium | reverse complement strand
ACGACGGAAAACCCGCGCACGCCGACTGTCTCGACCCGATCAGTGTAAGGTGTGCGTCGGATGCGACGCGACATGTTCAGTCCCGAGGTGCTCACCGGTGTCTCCGTAGTTCTTGTGTTGCTGGGTAGATCAGCTCGACCACCAGACGGAGTAGCCGTTCGGCGACAGGATCACCGGCAAATGGTACTTGGCTTTTGCATCAGGCATGGCGAAGCGCAGGACCACCTCGCCGATGAACTGACGTTCGTGCCGATCCGGTAGCTGGGCCGCGAAGTACGGCCCAGTCTCGAAGATGAGTTCGTACTGCGCCGCCGTATCGATCGCAGCGGCGTCGATCTCTTCCAGAAGCCGACCGCCAGGGTCGGTCATTTTCCGGAAGACCGTTGTCCGGCTTCCATCCTTCGTCAGTTTAAGAAGTGTGATCGGGATGCCGCCGGCATGGGTGCCGTTGACAGCGTCGAGCGTGTGGGTCGAGACGATTGCCATGGCGCTTACTCGATCGACGCCTTGTCGCGCTTGCTGGTTGTGGCGAGCACGATCGGGCTGATGACGCCCTTGGCCTTCACGTTCACGATGGCGGTCTTGCCGCTGGCCATGGCGCGGCGCAAAGCCGGGATCAGTTGCTCGCGCCGCTCGACCAGTTCGCCGTGGCCGCCCATGCCCTCGCACAGCGTATGGAAGGGAATGTCCCTGAAGTCAGTCGCGAAATGCTTGCCGCTGGCGAAGAGGCGCTCCTGCTGCTGGGAGATGCAGTCAAGCCCACCATTGTTGTCGACGACAATCGTGATCGGTAGACCTTCCTGGAAGGCCGCCTCGATCGATAGGCCGCCCGAGAGAAATGCGCCGTCGCCGCTGATCAGAACCACGTTGCTGTCCCGGTGCAGGTTCTTGGCGGAGACCGCGAAGGAGACGCCGACGCCGAGCAGGCTGAAGGTGCCGGGATGCATGATGCCCGCGAGCTTCTGCCCCTTCCAACCCGCCAGATTAACCGCGATCTCGGCCCAGAAATGCGTGTTGCCCCCGTCGAAGATGAGCCAGTCCTTCTCGCCCATCACGGTCTGCACATCGAGGGCCAGTTGCAGCGGATGGATCTTGTCGCCGAAGCCGGAGTCAGCGGCCGTGTCGCGTGCCAGATCGGCAAGGGTCTTCTCGACCCACGCCGCTCGCCATGTGCGGTTCTGGTCGAACCAGTCGCGTCCGAGGCGCCATCTCCCCGCGTCCTCCAGGGCGAGCAAAGCATCGAGAAACGCGCCCGGATCCGACAGCAGCGTGAAGTCTGCCGCGCGGTTCATCTCCAGCTCTTCATGTGAGCCGTTGATGCAAACAAGGCGGCACGTTTCGGGGAAGAACGGCGGATTGCCGAAGTTCATCTGGTTGTCGAGGCGTCCGCCGACCATCACGACGACATCAGCGGCGTCCAGCGCCTGCTTCGATGGCTGGTACTGATGAATGTCGGCGAGGCCCATATAGGCTTCGCTGTCCTCGCCCAGCAGCTTCTGGTGATAGGGCACGTTGAAGATGGGGATGCCGAGCGCACCGCCCGTCGCCTCGAGCTTGTGCTCCGCGCCGGACCACCAGACGCCATGGCCGCCGATGAACATCGGCCGCTTCGCTCCGGCGATGAGGTCGAGGATGGGACCAAGCGCCTCTGGATCCGGCCAGGCGCGCGGGGCGCGCTGTGCAGTTCGAACAAACGGGCGCTCCTCAAGCCCAGCATCCTCATCAAAGGACGAAAACATAATGTCGACCGGCAGACTAAGGTGCACGGCACCAGGATAGCCGCTGGTGGCGATCTTCCAGGCGCGATCGACGAACTCGCTGATGCGGGTACCGTCGGTAATGCTGATCGAATGCTTCGTGAGCGGCGCGGCGATGGCGACGTCATCGATCTCCTTGAATCCTCCGGAGCCGCGGCGCTTTAGCGTACTCGAACCCGTCACGAAGATGACCGGCGAGCGTTCGCCCCAGGCCTCCATCATGGCTGGCACCGCGTTGGCGAAGCCCTCGGGTCCGACGAGACAGACGGCTGGCTTGCGCGTCAGGCGCGTGTGCCCGTCGGCCAGATGCCCGGCGACGCGTTGGCGAAGCCCTCGGGTCCGACGAGACAGACGGCTGGCTTGCGCGTCAGGCGCGTGTGCCCGTCGGCCAGATGCCCGGCGATCTGCTCGTGCGGGCAATTGATGACCGGCATCTGGCATTCCATGAAGCCTTCCAGAGCCGGGTTGCAGAATCCGCCCGCCAGGGTGAAGACGTGGTCGACGCCCTTTTCGTGCAGCGCGCGCGCCAACAGATGGCCGCCGCGGATGCGACGCTTATCGGTCATGATCCAGCTCCTGATCCGCGCAGGAGTATCGGCTTTGCGCCGCCGGATTTTCGCGCCGAAGTTGAAGCCAGGATAGCTTCATCAATGTCTTCGACGCGTTTGAGACCAACCTGCGCCAAGGCGATCGCCACATCGCTGGTAAGACTGTCGAGAAAACTGGAGACGCCGCGCGCGCCGTCTGCGGCCATCGCGTAGAGAAATGGGCGTCCCAGCAAGACGAAATTCGCGCCCGACGCCAGCGCCTTGACCACATCCTCACCGCTGCGCACGCCGCCGTCGAACAGCAGCGGAAAATCCGGCCCGACTGCCGCCCGGATCGCGGGAAGGGTGCTGATCGTCGAAGGGGCGCTGTCAAGCTGCCGCCCGCCATGGTTCGAAACATAGACAGCATCTGCGCCAGCATCGCGGATGCCGACGGCGTCCTCAGCCGAAAGCACGCCCTTGACGATCAGCTTGCCCTTCCAGCGGTCGCGAAGGCGCGCAAGAAAACTCCAGTCCGCGCCGTCTCTCGGGGCTTTTCGGTCGTACCCCTTGGTGTTCGGACCGGTGCCGAAATTCGCCATGCGCGGTGTGCCGGCAAGCAGCGTTCCGATCGACCAGCGCGGATGCGTAGCGAAGTCGAGGAACTGTGGCGCCTTGATCCGGAACGGCGTCTCGAATCCATTGCGCAAGTCCCGGGGCCGCTTGCCGAGCTTCGGCACGTCGACGGTCAGGAGCAGGTTTTCGTAGCCGGCGTTGGCGGCCCGGTCGACGAACCGCATTGCGGCCTCAATCGAGCCAGTGACATAAAGCTGGAACCATGCATGACCGTCCGAGAGACGCAGCAAGTCTTCCAGTGTTGTCGAACTGGCCGTTGACACACAGAGCGGAAATCCGCGCTGCGAGGCCTCGGCCGCGAAGACCTTGTCTGTTCCGGGCCAGGCCAGATTGCACATGCCCATAGGCGCGATGCCGAATGGCAGGTTGTAGCGCCTGCCCAGAAAGCTTATTCCGAGATCCTCACCCTGCACATCGACGAGAACCCGCGGCATCAGGCGCATCGACAGCAAATCGGCCTGATTGAGCTCAATTGCGGTTTCGTAACCCGCCCCACCATCAATGAAATCGAAGATCAGGCGCGGCAGGCGCCTGGCTGCCAGCGCGCGTGCATCGGCGGCAGTCGGCATCACAAGGTGCGCTCTACCATCCCGAGGCCCCCAGATACCAAGCGAGTTCAATGATCGTCCAAGCATCCGCGTACCCCTGTCGAAGTCTGGTCTGTGCAGATCGTACGAGGCTGAAGGACGCCCCGGCTATCGACAAACACTTAAACCGGCTCTTATACATAAAGTCCGCTTTGTGCATGAAGGAGGATGTCAAGCATGGCGAGTATCCGAAGACGTCTGCCGCTGACGGCTTTGCGCACATTCGAGGCGGCTGCACGGCTCCAGAGTTTCAAGGATGCAGCGCAGGAACTGGGTGTCAGCGCCACGACGGTCAGCAACCAGATCCGGATGCTCGAACGCGACTGGCGTTGCCTGCTCTTCGTGCGCAAGACACGGCAGGTTGTTCTGACGGAGACCGGCCAGGCCCTCGGTCAGGTCATTGCCCAATCGTTCGATGCCATCGCGCGCGAGATCGACTATCATATCACCACCACGCGCCACTCCACATCGATGGCTGTCGGGGCGATTTTCGGTGCGCGCTGGCTGACTCCGCGGCTCCAGAAATTCCGCAAGGACTTGCCGCGCATCGCGCTGTCTCTGCGCAGGGGGCGGCGCATCACCAGCCCGACTGACATGCCGGCCGCCATCGTCGTGGACTGGGGTACGGGCCATTGGCACGGCCTCGAGGCGGAGCCGCTGCTTTCTATTCGTTACGCACCTGTGATCAGCCCGGCCCTTGTGGCGTCTATGGGCGGCATTTCAACGCCGGCAGACTTGTCCAAGGTTTCTGTTCTCCACCAGCATGACCGGTCGGAATGGAACGCCTGGCTCGCTCTGGTCGGCGCAGATTCCGTAAGGTTCCCGGACGAGACCATCATCGAAGATTCCAATATCGCCATGCAGGCCGCTATCTCCGGACAGGGCGTGGCCCTTGGCTCGTTTCCCTTCGTCCAGGATGAAGTTGACGCAGGCCGACTGATCAAGCCTTTCAAGGATGAACTGACGCCCACGAGACGCTACTATATCCTGACGCGCCCGGGCGCGCTCCGCCAACCGGAGGTCAAGGCTGTCTGCGACTGGCTTCAGGCGGAGGCGGCGGAATACGCAAGGCTCTGGCCCTACACGAAGGCTGGAAGCGCGACCGATGACAGCGAACCTTCGGAATCGATACTGACGCGATAGGCCCAGCAACCCGGTACCGCCGACCACGCAGCGGGTGGCACGCCATGGCGAAACACCACCGCGACGCCGTCATCAATGCCACATCCTGACGGCAGGACGCCCGAGGCGATCTTTTCGTGGAAAGCCGGGCGCCGATCTGCATCCGCATTGAAATGCGCGCACAGGCTACCTTTCAACAGTCCAAGTCCGCTGATCGGCTCCATGACGCCAGACTCACCGCGCACCAGCGCGTGCTCGAACCAGCACACCGCGCCGGCACTGACACCCGCAAGGACCGTGCCGTTCCGATGTGCCTCAGCCAACGCGACATCGAAACCGGTCTGGCGCCAGCGCGTCAGCATCCTTGCCGTATCGCCGCCGCCAACGTAGATCATGTCGTGCCTCGACGCCCATTGGCGGGCATCATCCGCTCCGGTGTTGGAGGGGAGGACCGATGCGTGCGGCACGCGGGGCGCAATCAGTTCGTGAAAGTAACCCAACCGAACCGGATCATCGTCACTTGCCGTTCCCACATAGCCGATGCGCCGGGCAGTGCCGTTGAGGTGCGACAACAGAAAGTCGTCCAGACCTGCGCTTGTCAGGGTTGTGAAGCCACCACCCCCGATAGCGATGATTTTTGCCATGCGGGCCCCATCTCCCTCATCCTTGGGCCAATCGACGATAACCTGGGACATTGGCGCCGAACAAGCGCCGAGCGCCGTCGCATGAATAAGCTTTATTTTATGCATCATGCGAGGAAAATGGAGTTGTAACCCCGGAGTATGCGTCGCAGTCTGCGATGCAAAGCCAATCATGCTTCAATGGTAAAGCATCCGTTGAACAACAAAATGGCACCCTGGGAGGGAGAACCATCATGAACAAGCTGATTGGCGCCATCGCCATTGCCGCATTCTCGATGACGGCGACAACCGTTTTCGGTCAACCCAAAGGCACGTTCCGACAGGCGCACGACATCGGTTTCGGCGATGCGTCCAGCCTTGATCCGATCTCGCGTGGCCGCGTGTTTCAGCTGACCGAGAAGCTCATGAGCCGCCTTGTCAGGATCAGCCCTGATGGAAAGCCGGTGGGTGAATTGGCGGAGAGCTGGTCGACAACATCCGACGCGCAGACCTGGACCTTCAAACTGCGACCGAACGTCAAATTTCACGACGGCAAAGTGATGACGGCCGCCGATGTGGTCTACTCGATCCGCCGCATTCAGGACCCCAAGGAAAATTCGCCGGTTCGCTCGACGATCGCGGTGATCGACACAGTCGATGCGGCCGATCCGCAAACCGTGGTCATGAAGCTGAAGTCACCTTATGCGGAACTGCCGCTGGTGCTCACCGACTATCGCGTCGTCGTAATTCCGGATGGCTCAGGCGACACGATCAAGACCACCGGCATCGGCACCGGCCCGTTCAAGCTTGAGAAGTTCGAGCCGCGCGGCACGTCAGTTCTCGTCGCAAACAAGGATTATTTCGAGGGCGCGCCAGGTGTCGAACGGGTCGAGGTCATTGGCATCGCTGATGCGAATGCGCGTGTTCAGGCTCTCCTCGGGGGCCAGATCGACTTCCTTCCCGGACTCACGCGCCAGCAGCGCACGCTGCTCGAGCGTAGCAACAGACACAGCGTCTGGCAGGTCAAGACAGGCAACTGGCGTGGCATGGTGTTCCGGACCGACGTCAAGCCATTCGACGATGTGCGCGTGCGGCGCGCGGTTCGGATGGCCGTTGATCGGCAAGCGCTGCTGAATCTCGTGGCAGGAGCAGACGGCGGCGTCGTCGGCTGCGACACGCCGGTTAGCCCGGTCGATCAATATCGCTCGCCCAAGACCTGCGCGCAGGACATCGCTGGCGCCAAGAAGCTTTTGGCGGACGCTGGATATCCGAACGGTATCGATGTTGAGGTCCATACCAGCACGATTGAGTCGGTCTGGCCGACAATTGCCGAGGCCTATCAGCAGCAGGTCGCTGCGGCGGGTATCCGCGTGAAGGTGACACCGGTTCCGACCGACGGATACTGGACCCAGATCTGGATGAAGAAAGACGTCGTCATGACGCGGTTCAATGACCGTCCAGCAGACGCCATTCTGAACGAAGTCTACCGCAGCGGCACGCCCTGGAACGAATCCTTCTTCAAGGACGAAAAGTTTGACGCGATGCTCGACGCCGCTCGCCGGGAACTGGATGCCGAGAAGCGGAAGGCCCTCTACATCGCCGCGCAGGATTATCTGTCGGATAACGGCGGAACGTTCGTCACCTACCATGTCGTCGATAATGTCGCGACGACAGCGCGGGTGAAGGATCTCGACAAGCTTGAGAACTTCTCGATCCGCTGGCATCTCGTCAAAGTGGACTAGTGTTTGACAATGCGGTGCGTGCCAGAATGGTGGCACGCGCCGGCAGATGAATTCTTTGGTCGACACCAAATGGTGCCATGCTTCGCATTTTCATCCACCGCTTGTTGTTGGGCATCGCCACGGTCGCGATCGTTTCCGGCATCATTTTCGCGGCGGTCGAAGCGCTGCCAGGGGATGCCTGCACAGCGATTCTTCAGCGCGATGCATCCGGAGAACGTCTCGCCAATTGCCGGCGGGAACTGGGCATCGATCGGCCGGCTCTTACGCGTTACGTCGAATGGGCGTCCGGTGCTGTCCGCGGCGATCTCGGCATTTCCGCCCACAACAACAAGCCGATTGCCTCGCTCGTCGGAGACCGGCTGAAAAACACATTGCTTCTCGCTGGTTGTTCGCTGGCGCTTGGCATCCCGCTTGCGCTGTTTCTGGGTGTGCTGACAGGCCTGCGACGGGACAAGTTGTCCGATCTGGCGCTGTCAACGATCGCGATCTTTGCCATGACAATCCCCGAATTCGTCACCGCCACTGTGTTGATCTTTGTCTTCGGCATCTGGCTTGGCTGGGTGCCGGGCATCGTGACGGCTTCGGCGAGTTCTTCTCTCTCGGCATTCTTTCCCGGCATCGTTCTACCCGTCATTGTGCTGACGATGGTGATGACGGCGCACATTATGCGAACGGTCCGCTCAAGCGTGATCGATGTGATGAGCAGTGATTATGTACAGATGGCAACGCTCAAAGGCGTGCCTTACTGGCAGATCGTCTTCCGCCATGCGCTGCCGAATGCCTTGCTGCCAGCCATCAACGTGATCGCGCTCACCGTGGGTTGGCTGCTCGGTGGGGTCGTCGTCGTCGAGAAGGTGTTCAACTATCCCGGCCTTGGGCATTACATGATTGACTCGATCTCTGACCGAGACCTTCCTGTCGTGCAGGCCATCGCCCTGATCGTCGCCACAGCCTATGTCGGGGTGAATCTCGCGGCAGATCTTCTTGCCATGGCCTTCAACCCGCGCTTGCGCACGCTCAAGGCGCGGTCACCATGAGCGACGGTCCTGCAACCCTGGTTGCAACAACGGCTCGCCCGTCGCGCATTGTGTCAGTCATCTGCGAAGTGCTGTCACGCCCGTCCGGATTTATTGGCTTGTTTCTGGTCATCGCGCATGTGTTGCTGGCGCTTTTCAGCCCCATCTTTGCGCCTTTCGATTTCAAGGCAATGAACGCGAACGCCATCCTCTCGCCGCCGGATGCCACGCATTGGCTCGGCACAGATCAGCTCGGACGGGATATCCTGACCCGCACGATCATGGGCGGACGGCAGGCGATACTGGTCACGGCAATCGCCACGCCGTTGGCTGTCGCCTGGGGCGGACTGCTTGGCATCTATCTTGGGCTGGCCGGCGGGCGGCTCGATGACATTCTGATGCGGGTTGTCGATGCGTTCCTCGCGTTGCCGTGGATCCTCAAGATGCTGTTGATGATCGTTACCTTCGGGACAGGTGTCAGCGTGCTCATTCCGACGCTTGCCTTCTTCTACGGCATTCCCGTCATCCGCATCGCGCGCGCGGCAACGCAGAATATCGTCGCCCGTGATTTTGTGCTTGCCGCACGGGCACGTGGTCACAGCCGCGTCTCCATCATGCGAAAGGAGTTGTTTGGCAATGTGCTCGACGCGTTGATGGTCGAAGGCGCGATGCGCTGGTCGTGGATGCTTCTTGCCTTCACCTCACTCTCGTTTCTTGGCTTCGGCGTTTCGCCGCCAACGCCGGATTGGGGCTTGATGATCGCGGATTCCCGCAACTTCATGGCGATCGCGCCCTGGCCGGCCTTCGCACCGGTCATCGCACTAAGCTCCCTCATCATTGGCATCAACCTGACCGCGGATGCGCTCGCCAAGGCGCTCGGCATCGACCGCGCACAGGCGGCAGTGCACTGAGATGACGGGCGATGTCCTGATTGATGTCCAGAATCTGAGCATCGGTTTCACAGGTCGCTCGGGCAAACTCCTGCCCGTTCTGCGCAACATCGATCTTGGCGTTCGGCGCGGGGAGACTGTTGGTATCGTCGGCGAGAGCGGTTCCGGCAAGAGCACGCTCGCGCTCGCCATGATGGGCTATCTCAAGCATGGCCTGCGCGTGATCTCCGGGCGATCGTTGTTTGACGGGCGCGATCTGCTAACCATGCCGTCGTGCGAGTTGCAGCGCATTCGCGGTGGCAAGATCGCGCTGATCCCGCAGAACTCGGGACAGTCGCTGTCGCCCAATCTGCGCGTTGGCGCCCAATTGACCGAAGCGCTGGCGCTGCACGGCAAGCTGGCGCTTTCGGCTTTTCCGGCGCGTGTGATCCAATTGCTGCAGCAAGTGCGCCTGCCGGATCCTGAAGTCATCGCGAGCCGCTATCCGCATGAGTTGTCCGGCGGACAGCAGCAGCGCGTCGCCATCGCCATGGCCTTGGCAGGAGACCCTGAGGCTCTGCTGCTTGACGAGCCGACCACAGGCCTTGACGTCACCACACAGGCGCACATCCTCGCACTTCTGAGCGACATTGCTGTGCGCCTTGACAAGGTGATGGTGTATGTCAGCCATGATCTCGGCGCGATTGCACGCGTCTGCAGCCGGGTCGTCGTCATGTATGCCGGCGAGATCGTCCTTGATGGCGATGCGACGTCGGTTTTGACCAACCCCGGCCATCCCTATGCGCGAGGTCTGCTCGCATCGATTCCGCGGCTGGGTAACCCAAACCTCCCGATGGCGCTCGAAGGTCGCCCGCCGCCGCCAGGCGATGCTGGGCCAGGTTGCTCCTTTGTGGATCGTTGCGCCATTGCCGAGGCGCCATGCCGCTCCGAACGGCCTGGCCTACAGCCGCTCCCTGCAGGCGGGCGTGTTCGTTGTCGTCTTCCCGAAAGGGCTGGTTCGATCCCGACAAAGCGGGCTGGCAAGCCGGCATCGGCCGGTGGAAGCTTTGGTGAGCCTTTGGTGCGATTGTCGAACCTTGCTATCAGCTATGCCCGGCAGAGCCTTGTCGATCAGCTGCTAGGTCGCAAGCCGCAAGGTGTTCCAACTGTCGACAGGGTCAATATCGAAATCCGGCAAGGTGAAGTCATCGGTCTCGTCGGCGAATCCGGGTCCGGCAAATCCACCATCCTCAAGGCGGTTGCCGGTCTGGTCGGGCCAGCAAACGGCGAGATCGCCTATGACAGGTCTGGCGCGTTGCCTGCGACTGTCGAGCAGAGGCGACCAGAGCAGCTGCGCGAGATTCAGCTCATCTTCCAGAACCCGGACGAGAGCCTTAACCCCCGTCATACCATCGAGCAGATCCTCGCTCAGCCTCTTCAGCTCTATTTTGGACTTTCCGGCGACGCGCTGCGGAAGCGCAGCATCGCCATCCTCGAACGGGTCCGTCTCGGCGCGCATTATCTCGATCGACTGCCCAGTCAGCTCTCAGGTGGAGAAAAGCAGCGCGTCGCCATTGCGCGCGCCTTTGCTGCAGAGCCAAAGCTCCTGCTCTGCGACGAGGTGACATCGGCGCTCGATGTCTCGGTTCAAGCAGCCGTTCTTGATTTGCTCGACCAGCTCCGGCGCGACGTTCGCGCGCTGTCGGACCGGGTTGCCGTTCTCTACCAGGGAAGGCTCTGTGAAATCGGGCCGGCTGCGGCTGTCTACAGCAGGCCGTGTCACCCTTACACCGAAGCGCTGTTGGGTGCTGTGCTGGAGCCGGAACCGGGTGCGCGGCCTATCCTGATGGCCGAGGACATCGTGGAGCTGTCGCCGCCGGCCAAGGGTTGCCCGTTCCAGCGACGCTGTCACCGCAAGGTCGGGTCGATCTGCGAGAGCACCACTCCGCCACAACGGAATGCCGGGGCTGAACATGTCATCCATTGCCATATTCCCATTGGCGAACTCACATCGGCACAGACTGTGAGCACCTTGGGCAACGCAGTTCGGCCCCATGTCCAGTGAGACCGGCGCTCGCATGCAGGGCTCAAAGTTGACCCTGTCGAATCGTCGGCGCTCTCTGCCAGTCGACGAGGCGCTCGAACTGGTGGCAAGGATCCTCGTCAACGCAGGGCTGCCGACCGACATCAGCCAGTGCGTGGCGGAGCATCTTGTCGATGCCGAGCTTTGCGGGGTGGAATCCCATGGCATCATGCGCGTGATCCAGTATGTCGAGCAGCTTAAAACCGGGTACCTTTCGCCGAAGGCGCGCCCTGTCTTGGCTCTTGGCGCGACGGGACTGCCATTCATTGATGGCGGCGGCGGCATCGGCATCCCGGCGATGCATCTCGCCATGGATCAACTTTGTGACATGACCGGCAACAGCGGCATGGCCGCTCTGTCGATCCGCAATGTTGGGCATACCGGCCGCATCGGTGCCTTTGCTGAAATTGCAGCAATGCGCGGCATGCTTGTCATCATTATCGGTGGCGGCGGACGCCAGAACTGGCGCCAGGCTGCGCCCTATGGCGGGCGCAAGGCGATCCTGCCGACGAACCCTTACTGCATGGCGATCCCCGGTGGCGCGCGTGGCCCCGTTGTCATCGATTTCGCGACTTCGATGATCGCCGGCGGCTGGTTGCATTCCGCCAGGGCCGCAGGCGCTCTGGTGCCCGCAGGCGCGATTATCGACGCCGACGGAAATCCGAGCCGCGACCCAAAGGCCTATTTCGACGGCGGCGCAATCCTGCCCAAGGGCGGTCCGATGGGCTACGGCCTGGCCGTGATGGCCGAGATGATCTGCGAGGCGATGCTTGGTCCAGCGGCGACCGAGAGCAACTGGTTGACCCTGGCGATCGACACTTCCCGTTATCGCGATCGCTCCGTCATGACCCAGGCCGCAGAAGAAGTGCTCTCGGAGCTTCGCGCTTGCCCGCCTGCGCCCGGGTTCGAACAGGTTCTCGTGCCGGGCGAGCGCGAGCGCGATGCAAGACACGCCAATCTTGCTCGTGGATTGTGGTTGCCAGAAAAGACGCTGGAGGACATCCGAAGCCTCGCAGCAGTGTTCGATTGATTGTGCGCATTGCCCGTCAGCACCAGGGAAAACATCATGCGGGCAGTAGCCTCTCTTGTGGTCCTGGACGATGGCCCGATCCGGCATATCACGCTCAGCAATGGTGCGCGCCGGAACCCGCTTTCGTCAAATCTGATTTCGGAGCTGCGATCCGTGCTGGTTGCGGCAGGCAACATGCCTCAGTTGCGAGTGGTCATTCTTGCAGCAGAAGGGCCAGCGTTCTCGGCCTGGCATGATCTGGCAGAAATTCAGGCGGCGCGGGGGCGGGAGGATCGCGGACGGGCGTTCTTCGAAGCGCTGATGGCGGATTGCGCGGCGCTGATGCGCGAGACCATGCGTTTGCCTATCCCTGTGATGGCTGCCGTTGAAGGCGTAGCGACAGCTGCCGGCTGCTACCGCGCTGTTGAGGGTGCGCAGCCGGGACGATGGCTACAGTCGAGCTACACCACGTCCCTGGACGTCACCCTCGCGCCATCGGCGCCGAGCCGCTGGCGATCATGCGAGGGATGGTCGAGGCGGTGCAGAAGGATACATCTGCGGCGGACATGTCGAAATAAATTGAATTTATCGACACGTTATGACAATATGTCGATGCCGTCGACATATTCTGGATTTATGTCGATGAATCAGGAATTCGTCGATAAATGCCTTTCCGCCCCGACCGCCCGTACAATGATCTGCCGCTCCTCCCGCCTAAGGTAGAGATAGAGAGCAAGGCGGTTCTGAAGGCTTGCATTGCTGCCCGGGCTGCGATTGCTGAACTGCGCATTGCAGGTCAGCTCATTCCCAATCAGTCTGTGCTGATCAATTCGATCCCGATCCTGGAAGCTCAGGCCAGTTCCGAAGTTGAGAACATCGTCACGACGACCGACCGGCTGTTTCGGTTCGCCGATGACGCCGGCAATGGTGCTGACCCTGCCACCAAGGAAGCTTTGCGTTACCGGACCGCCCTTCGCGAAGGCTTCAAGATGCTCGCAGGCCGTCCGGTCAGTACGACCATGGCCGTCGAAATCTGCCGAACCATCAAGGGTACACAGATCGATATTCGCGCCACGCCCGGCACCGCGTTGATCAATGACGCGACAGGCGAGACGATCTACACACCGCCTGAAGGGGCGGATCACCTTCGGATATTGCTCGCGAACTGGGAGCACTGGATCCATGAAGCTGAGGACGTCGATCCGCTGATCCGGATGGCGGTGATGCATTATCAGTTCGAGGCCATCCATCCCTTCATCGATGGCAATGGTCGAGCAGGGCGCGTGCTGAACCTGCTTTATCTTGTTGAGCAGGGATTGCTCGATATCCCCGTGCTCTATCTCAGCCGGCACGTCATCGCGCACAAGGCAGATTATTACCGGCTGCTGCTCCAGGTGACGACTGATGGCGCTTGGGAGGAATGGATCATGTTCATGCTGTCAGCCGTCGAAGAGACCTCACGCTGGACGACGCTCAAGATCGGTGCGATCCGCGTGTTGCTGGACCAAACGGCCGAGGCCATGCGGCAGCGAGCCCCAAAAATCTATTCACGAGAGCTGGCAGAACTGATCTTCGCCAAGCCCTATTGCCGGATTTCAGATCTAGTCGAGGCAGACATCGTCAAGCGCCAGTCCGCGTCAACGTACCTCAAAAAACTGGTCGAATCTGGCTTGCTGGACGAGCGGCAAGTCGGTCGTGAAAAGCTCTTCGTCAATCCGGCTCTGCTGGCCGAGCTGTCGCGATGAAGAAGCAAACACCGAAGAAGCGCCGAGGTCGGCCAGCAACAAGACTGAAGCCCGCGATCAAGCTCGCACACAGCGGACAACCCGCGACATGGCATGACGAAGGAAGCTGATGCCTGGCGTTCGTTTGGATCGATCTGTTGAAGTGCGAACCTGCTCTCAAGAGGTTCAGCCCGAAAAAATGGCATATTTCGATTTCATGGCCCAGGTCGTGTTCAAGTCCGTGGTGTCGCTTCTGACCACTGACCGCTATCGGGATTGGCCCGGGCGGTTGATGTCAGGCGGCCACAGCGGGCAGGCCGACGAGGGGATCATCGCTCATTGTGGCCAGAGTTTCCAGTGTCATGGAGCGGGTTAGCTGGACAGCCCCTTTATCGTTCTGCTCAAGCAGGATGGCGCCGACGAGGCGTGTGATGGCGGCCTCGTTGGGAAAGATTCCGACCACGTCTGTCCTGCGCTTGATCTCGCCGTTGAGGCGCTCCAGCGGGTTCGTGCTGTGGAGCGTCGTCCGGTGCCGGGCAGGGAAGTCCATGTAAGCCAGGACATCGGGCTTGGCGTCGTCCA
>JAPLOW010000171.1 GCA_026400555.1 Hyphomicrobiales bacterium | reverse complement strand
GTCGCCGCCTCGATTTTCGGCCCGCTCGCCGAGGCCAACATCAATGTCGACATGATCATCCAGGTTGTCTCCGACGATCAGGCCACGACGGACATCACCTTCACCGTGCCGACCGCGGATTATGACCGGGCCCGCACGATCCTCGAGACCAAGCGCGACCTGATCAAGTATCAGTCGCTCCAGGGCGCGACTGACGTGGTCAAGGTCTCGGCCATCGGCATCGGCATGAGGAGCCATGCCGGTGTCGCCGCCCGCGCCTTCCGCGCATTGGCCGACAAGGGCATCAACATCCGCGCCATCACCACCTCCGAGATCAAGTTCTCGGTGCTGATCGACAGCGCCTACACAGAGCTCGCCGTGCGCACGCTGCACACGCTTTACGGACTGGACAAGGCTGCATGAGCAACGACAAGCGCTGGACGCCCCGGACCCTCGCTGCGCAGGCGCTTGGCAAGATCGACCCTTTGACGAAAGCAGTCGTTCCACCGATCCACATCGCCACGACCTATATCCGCGACGAGGACAACGGGTACTCGTCCGGCTTCGTCTATGGCCGACCGGACAACGAAACCATCCGTGAAGCCGAAAACGTCCTTGCCATGCTGGAGCAGGCAAAGGCCGGAGCGTTGCTGTTCTCCAGCGGCATGGCAGCGGCAACGGCCGTGTTCCAGGCGCTTGACCCGGGTGATCATATCGTCGCGCCACGTGTCATGTATTGGGCGCTGCGCAGCTGGCTGATGACGGAAGCCAAGCGCTGGGGGCTTGAGACAACCTTGTGCGAAACCGATGACCTTGCGCAGCTCAGGGCTGCGATCCAGCCCGGCAAGACCAAGCTGGTCTGGATCGAGACACCGTCAAACCCGCTCTGGACCATCACTGACATTGCCGCCGCTGCCGAGATCGCCCACAAGGCGGGCGCCAGGCTGGCGGTCGACTCGACCTGCGCCTCGCCGGTCCACACCCAGCCGCTGCTGCTGGGCGCGGATGTGGTGATGCATGCCGCCACCAAGATCCTGAACGGGCATTCGGACGTTGTGGCTGGTGCGCTGGCTGCCGGCGAGGATGATGCCTACTGGCAGCGCATCAAGACCATCCGCAAGATGCAGGGCGGCATTCTCGGGCCGTTCGAAGCCTATCTGCTGATGCGCGGCATGCGCACGCTGCACCTGCGCGCCGAGCGCCAGGCCAGGACGGCGATGGGCCTCGCGACGCGCCTTGCGGCCCACCCGAATGTCGCGCGCGTGCTCTATCCCGGCCTGCCGCAGCATCCCGGCCATGACGTCGCGGCGCGGCAGATGAAGGATGGCTTCGGCTTCATGATGAGCATCCAGGTGACCGGCGGCGAACAGGCCGCCATCGCTACCGCGGCGAAGGTCGAGCTGTTCAAGCGTGCCACGTCATTGGGAGGCGTCGAAAGCCTGATCGAGCACCGCGCCTCGATCGAAGGCGCAGGCTCACCCTGCCCGACTGACCTCCTGCGCCTGTCCTGCGGCATCGAGGATGCTGATGACATGTTCAGCGATCTTGATGCGTGCCTGAAGGTGGCGCACCGGTAACGCCCCGTCTTGGCCTGCGCAACGAACGCAATCCAGCCACCCGCCCAACAAGTCCTCATCCTGAGCTTGTCGAAGGATGAACTCCGGAGATGGACAAACTGGAACTCACCCTTCGACAAGCTCAGCATGAGGATGGTGGGGATTGCGCGGACGTTTGTTTGCTGCGCTGCACGCGCCATGACTTGGTTGCGAGGCCCAACCTTTCCGGATGAAACGATCTGGTGCCGGTGCTAGCCTCCGCAAAACAGGGGACGCACGATGACCAGTCATCTCACACGCCGCGAAGCCATCACGACCGGCGCAGCCGCAGCTGCCATTGCCACCATGCCAAATGCCCTCAGCGCCCAGTCCTCCGCCCGCGTCAAGCTGCGCGTGCTGGAAACCTCCGACCTGCACGTCAACATCGTGCCCTATGACTATTACCGCGATGGCGAGGACAACACGGTCGGACTGGCCAAGACCGCGACGCTCATCAGGGCCGCACGCACCGAGGCGAAGAACCATCTCCTGCTCGACAACGGCGACTTCCTGCAAGGCTCATCGATGGGCGACTGGATCGCCTACAAGAAGGGCCTCAAGCCCGGCGACGTTCATCCCATGATCGCAGCAATGAACGCGCTGGGCTATGCCTGCTCGACGCTCGGCAATCACGAGTTCAACTACGGCCTCGATTTCCTCGACACAGGCGTCAAGGCCGCCAACTTCCCGTTCGTCTGCGCCAATCTCGTCAAGGCCGATGGCCAGGCGCTCGTCCGACCATGGCTGATCATCGACCAGACGGTGACCGACGAGGCCGGCACGCGCCAGACCGTCCGGATCGGCATCATCGGTTTCACACCGCCCCAGGTCATGCAATGGGACAAGGGCCATCTCGACGGCAAGGTCCGCGCGGCCGATATCGTCAGCGCGGCCAACACCCATGTTCCGGCCCTGAAAGCAGGCGGCGCCGACATCGTCATGGCGCTGTGCCATTCGGGCATCGCGGGCGGCAACTATCGGGGAGGCGAGGAGAACGCCGCGCTGCACCTGTCCCGCATCGACGGCATCGATGTCATTCTGACGGGGCACCAGCACCTGATCTTCCCCGGCGGGCGGGCCTTCGACGGCATCCCCGGCGTCGACAACAAACGCGGCAGCCTCAACGGCAAGCCCTGCGTGCAACCCGGATTCTGGGGCTCGCATCTCGGCATTATCGACCTTGAACTGGAACGCGCCGGAACCGGCTGGAAGGTCGCCGACTTTGCCGTCGAGGCGCGCCCGATCTTCGAGCGCACCGCCGACCGCCGGATCGTCTCGAAGGCCGAGACGGACGCAGCGGTTCTGGCCACGGTCGCTGCCGCGCATGAGTCGACCCTCGCCTATGTACGCGAACCGGTTGGCGAGACCTCGGCCCCGATCAACAGCTACTTTGCGCTTGTCGCCGACGACCCGTCAGTGCAGATCGTGGCCGACGCCCAGATTGCCTATGTCAAGGGCCTGATGGCCGGCACAGCCTTTGCGGGTCTGCCGGTGCTGTCGGCGGCCGCTCCCTTCAAGTCGGGCGGCCGCGGCGGGCCGACCTTCTACACCGACATCAAGGCTGGGCCGATCGCGATCAAGAATGTCGCTGACATCTATCTGTTCCCGAACACGGTGCAGGCCGTGAAGGTGACCGGCGCGCAGGTGCGCGAGTGGCTGGAGCGCTCGGCAGGTATCTTCAACCGGATCGATCCGGCCAGGACCGACGAACAGGCGCTGATCAATCCCGCTTTTCCGGCCTTCAACTTCGACGTGATCGACGGCGTCACCTACAGGATCGATGTCACGCAGCCCTCGCGCTATGACGGCCAGGGCAAGGTGATCGCGCCCGATGCGCGCCGCATTGTGGACCTCAGCTTCAACGGCCAGCCCATTTCGGAAACGGCAGAATTCATCATCGCCACCAACAACTATCGAGCTTCCGGCGGCGGCGATTTTCCCGGAACGAAGACGACGGTGGTGCTCGAAGCGCCGGACCTCAACCGTGACGTGATCGTGCGCCACATCATCGAGAAGAAGCGGATCGATCCGACTGCCGACAATAATTGGAGCCTTGCGCCACTCCCGGCCTCCGCCAACGTGACTTTTGTGTCAGGCCCGGTCTCGGCGACGCTTAAACCGCCCTCGCTCACGGCAGAACCGGCAGGCGACGCGCCGGACGGCTTCGTCAAGTACCGGCTGCGGGCCTGACCTCAAGACGTCACGCGCACGGCTTCACTTGCGGCTGGCCAACACCACGCCAAAGACGGCCACAACCATGCCGATGATCTGGATGGCCGCGAGTTGCTCGCCGAACAGGAAATAGGCCTCGATCGCAACTGTGGGCGGCACAAGATAGATAAAGGTGGCTGCACGCGAGACCTCGCCGCGCCGGATCAGCAGCAGAAACAGGGCGATTCCGCCCAGAGACAGCCCGACCACGGACCAGGCCAGCACGAACACCATGGTCAGATTCCATGTGATGACCATCGGCTCGAGCGCCGCCGCGAGCGGCAGGGTCACGGCGATGGCGCCGAGATACTGCACGGCGGTCATGGTCGTCAGGTCGCCGCTCTGCTGGAAGCGCTTCTGGTAGAAGCTGCCGAACGTCACGGCGAACATGCCCACGAGATTGACGAGGATCGGCACCAGCGCCAGCCACAGGATATCGGTTGAGAGGCCGACGAGCTTCGGCAACAGGACAAGGGCGATCCCGGCAAAGCCGATGGCGATACCGGTCCAGCGGATGGGCGAGATGCGTTCGCCGAGCAGCCATGGCGAAAAAGCGGCCGTGAGGATCGGTTGCAGCGCGGCCAGCAGCCCCGAGATGCCTGCCGGCAGGCCGTGGCGTACAGCCCACCACACGCCGGCAAGATAGATGCCGTGCAGCAATGCACCTGCCAGAAACGCGTGTCCCCAGGAACGGGCTCCCTTCGGCCATGGCGCGCCGGTCGCGAAGGCCAGCAGTGCCAGCAGAACGGCAGCACAGGAGAAGCGCACGGTCAGGAAGGTCAGCGGATCGGCATAGGGCGCCGAATAGCCTGCCGAAATCCAGCCCGTCGACCAGATCAGCACGAAGGCGACCGGAGCGAGCCGCAGAATGAGCCTATCGAAGGACATGGGGCCTCGGCGCAATGACCTGAGCGCTATAGCGGCAAGACGATCACCTGTCGCCCACGGTCAGTGGCAGGGGCCCATGCATTTGAAAGTCCCGGCTCGCGGCGGCGCTTAGCCGCCCGACCAGTCGAACCGCCAGGTCGGGAGGCCCGAGGTCTCGTTGATCCCGGCACCCGCCTTCGCAAATCCCATCTTCTCGTAGAAGGCAACGGCCCTCGGGTTGGCCTGATTGACGAGCAGGTACAGCCCCTTCGGCGACAGACGCATCGCATCGGCGATCAGGGCTTGCGCCACGCCTGAGCCCCAGTCCTGATGCGCGACGGCGAGTTGATCAATGTAGCCGTCCCGTGCCCGCACGGTAATGACACCGCGCGCAAGGCCGCTGAGTGGATCGAGCGCCACCCGCACGCGCGTGCCATCACGCGCATAGACTGCGCGTTGGCCGATCAGCCAGTCGCGCCGGGCGCCAAAATCGACCTCCGGCATGGTCCTGCTCCACGCCGCCACCCACAGGTCGATCACCGCGCGCCAGTTGTCGCGTGTCATGTCGGCGATGCGGACCGGCGGAGCTGGGTTCGTCCCCACGCCTCAGCGCTCCGTGATCTTGAATTCGATGCGGCGGTTGCGCCGGTAGGCTTCGTCCGTCGTGCCGAGTTCCAGCGGCTGGAATTCACCAAACCCGGTCGCCGCCAGCCTGTCGGCGGGCAATCCCTTGCTCGCCATGTATTCGACCACTGAGACCGCGCGCGCCGTCGACAGGTGCCAGTTGGAGGGAAACGGGGCGGTGCGGATCGGCCGCACATCTGTATGTCCGTCAACCCGGACGATCCACGGGATATCGGGCGGAATCTCGCGGGCGATGTCCGCCAGCACAGCCGCCAGCTTGTCGAGTTCAGCCTGGCCTTCGGGCTTCAGCACAGCGGCGCCGGCGTCGAAGAACACCTCCGACTGGAACACGAAACGGTCGCCTACAACCCTGATATCGGGGCGTGTTCCGAGAATCTGCCGCAGGCGTCCGAAGAAGTCGGACCGGTAGCGCGCCAGCTCCTGCAGGCGTTGCGCCAGCGCCACATTGAGGCGGCTACCGAGATCGGAGATCCGTGTTTGCGCATCCTTGTCCCGCGCCTCCGAGGCCGACAACGCCTCCTCCAACGCCGCAAGCTGGCGCCGCATGGCCGCGATCTGCTGGTTCAGAAGCTCGACTGTCAGCTGCGCCCGCTGCGACAGCGCCTTTTCGGCGTCGAGCGCGCCCTGCAGCTGCTGCGCCCGCGATTGCGCTGCATTGGCCGCGCCGGCCCCGCCGTCGAGCAGCCCCTGCAGCCGTCCGCGATCCACATCCGTGCGGTTCAGCGTCGACTGCAAAAGCGCGAGATTCTCTTCCACGGAACGCTTCTGGGTTTTCTCAAGCGCAAGCAGGTCAGTCAGCTCCAGCACCTGGTTTTCCAGACGGCGCAGCGCGGTGTCCTTGCCGGTGATCTCCTGGCTCAGGAAGAACTGCGCCAGCACGAAAACCGACAGCAGGAAGACGATCCCGATCAGAAGCGTCGACAGGGCGTCGACAAAGCCCGGCCAGTAGTCGACCCCGTCACGACGGCGGGTGCGGGACAGAGCCATCGCTCATTCCGCCCGGGTTCGGTCGCCCAGGAGGCGTTCCAGCAGCCGGCGTGTTTCCTTGTCTCGCTGCGACTGCGCCTCGACCCAATCACGGATCAACTGCTGCTCGGACCGCATGTGCTGCACCAGCCCTTGAATCCCTTCGGCCAGGTTGGCCATGGCCTGCGTCGCCTGCCGTCCGCCGCCGGCGTTGTCGGCAAGGAGTTGGGCGGTTTTCTGAAGCTGGCTGGCGACATCGGGAGCCAGACCCGACACGCCCGGAACATAGGCCGGCGGCAGGGCTGGACCGGTGGAGGCCAACGGTGAAAGCGGCGCGCCAAGGCCTTTCGCCATCCAGTCCTCGACCTCGGTGCGGAAGCGCCGTTGCGCCTGCCCCAGTTGCAGGTCGAGAAACCCCAGCACGAGCGACCCCGCCACGCCGAACAGCGAGGACGAGAACGACAGCCCCATGCCCGACAGCGGCGCGGACAGACCGGCCTTCAGCTCTTCGAACAGCACGCCCGCCTCCCCGCCGGTGCGTAGCGTGTTGATCACAGCGCCGACAGAACTCACCGTCTCAAGCAGGCCCCAGAATGTTCCAAGCAGGCCGAGAAAAACCAGCAGCCCCGCAAGATAGCGCAAGGTATCCCGGCCCTCGTCGAGCCGCACGGCGATCGATTCGAGCACGGTCGCGGACTGGCTCGGCTGCAGCGCACGGCGCTGCATGGCCGGCAGGACGGGCAGCAACGGGCCGAGAATGGGAAGAGCGCCAACCCTTTTGGGGACGGCGCCGCCCTGCAACTCGTTGCCGGCGTTCGCCTCACTCCTTAACCGCAACACTTCACGCAGCGCGACAAGGATGCCGACCAGAAGACAACCGAGAATCAGGCCGTTGAGTCCCGGATTGGCCATGAACGCCGAGACCACCGGCTTGTACAGGATGAAGGCCACGAAGCCGACAAGCGCCAGGAACAGCAGCATCCGGATCAGATAACGCAACGGACGCGAGAGCCGCTGCGGCGTCTCGGCCAGGTTCTCCAACGGGGCGACCGAAGAGGGGAATATCTGGGACATGGCGTCAAGGTGTTCCAGCTGGCGTGCAAGGTCAAGGACAGTTGAGGGCGTCGCAGCCGAACGGCTGAGCACACGCGGTGAAGGCCGTTAACCACGCGTGATCACCGCCCGTTCACCTTGCACGCCGAAAGCTGCGGGATGGTAACCGTGCGGTCACCGGGACCGTCGAATTTTCGCGCTCGGCGGGCAAGAAGGCTCGCGAGGAGCAGGCATCAGGTGACCGAAGCGAACCTTGCCATCACGCCGCGACAAGGTCCCCGGCAGATCGCCGCCCTGCTGCTGCGCAGCGCCGGGCTCGCGGTGGCGCGGACAATCATCGCAGCCCTGGCGCAGCTTGGCTGGCGCACTGGCGCCGCCCTGTCGGGCGTGCTGGCGATCGGCTGGATGGCCAGCGCCGTCCCTGCACTGATCGAGGCCGGCGCCGCGCTCGACACAGGCTCGGTGGCCAATGCGGCCCCTTCGGTCAGCCATACCGGCGCATTGCCCGCTGGCCACCTCTCAGGCACAGACCTTGCGCCGCGCCCCGACTGGGTCGCGGTATCGCGGCCCGTGTCCCTGTTCAACCTCGGCCTCGCCGACCTCGAAGGCCAGCCGATCCGTCTTCAGGCGCGCCGCGATCAGGGATCCGGTCTCCGCGAGGACATGTTCCAGAGCGGGGATATGTCCGGCTCCGGACCGTTGCTGCATCTTGCGATGCGGCGCATCTCGTCCGACATGCGGGGCAGCCTTTTCGTCGACATGACGCGGCTGGCCTCCGAGGCCGGCCTTGCGGTGACCCGCAGTTCGCAGCCGATCGGCCTCGCCAGCAAATTCGGGCCTGTCGAGACCGCCGACATCATGCTGGCGGGCGCCGGCAGGCAGGCGGGGCACGAGCGCCATTGCATCGCCTTCCGCCACCGGGCCGACGGCGCAGCCTTCAGCTTCGACGGCTGGTTCTGCGGCAGCGCAATGCGTGCAGCGGACCGGCAACAGCTCACCTGCCTGTTCGACAAGCTACAGCTTCTGGGTGCCGGCGATGACAGGCCGCTCCGGGCCTATTTCGCCAAGGCCGAGCTTGCGCGCCAGAATGGTTGCGTCGCGCCGAAGCTGCAGGCTGCAGGCCGCAGGACAAGCTGGCTTGATCCGGACCAGAGCGCACCCCGGCTTAAGAAGACCGGCGCCTGACAGCCGGCCTGCCAAATGGCCATCAATCGGCCTTGCGCAAGCACTAACACATCCTTTAACCATCCCAGCTATTGTCGCTGAACATTCAGCGTCCGGAGTTCATCATGCGCCGTCTTGCCCTCGTCACTGCCGCCCTCGCCGTGTCCGCGATTGCCATCCCGGCGCTCACCTCAACCGCGGCCGAGGCGCGTGATCATCGCAAGCCGCTCAGGGTCAAGGTGGAAGGCCGCTCCTTCCTCGACGCCGGCAAGGTCGTGCCGGTTGGTACCTACAACAGGCATCACTTTGTGGCCAACACGATGCCGGGTCTCGCGACCGGCAGCATCAGCAACCGCGGCAGCGAGAACCTGCCCGACCGTTTCGCCGGCCCGAATCCGTTCGCCAACAGCTTCTTCGGCCCCAGCCTGCGCTGAGACGGCCGCGCCCCTGCATGAAAAGCCCCCGCAAAGCGGGCTTTTTTGTTGGCCTCAGGCCCGGAAACTCACCGCACCAGGATGTTGCGGAACTGCCAGGGGTCGCTGTAGTCGACATCTTCCGGGAACAGCTTTTCGCGGTCCTTCAGCGGGGTCCAGTCGGTGTAGTAACCCTTGACCGGGCCGAGATACGGAAGCTGGACCTCAAGACAGCGTTTGTAGTCCATCTCGTCGGCCTCGACGATACCCGCCTTCGGATTCTCCAGCGCCCAGACCATGCCGGCCAGCACCGCTGAAGTCACCTGCAGGCCGGTGGCATTCTGGTAGGGCGCGATGGCCCGCGTTTCCTCGACGGAGAGCTGCGAGCCATACCAGTAGGCGTTCTTGCCGTGGCCATAGAGCAGCACGCCGAGTTCATCGATGCCGTCGACGATCTCGTTCTCGCCGAGAATATGGTGCTCTTCCTGCATGGTGCCGCCATTACCGAACATCTCGTGCAGCGACAGCACGGCGTCATTGGCCGGGTGATAGGCGTAGTGGCAGGTCGGCCGGTACACCGCCTTGCCGTTCTCCTTCACCGTGAAGTAGTCAGCAATCGAGATCGACTCATTGTGGGTGACGAGAAAGCCGTACTGCGGCCCGGGCGTCGGACACCATGAACGCACCCGCGTGTTGGCGCCGGGCTGCTCAAGGTAGATCGCGGCCTTGCAGCCCTTCGTGTGCTTCTTGCCGTTCTTCGGCATCCAGGTCTCGTGCGTCCCCCAGCCAAGCTCGGCTGGCTGCATACCTTCCGAGAGGAAGCCCTCCACCGACCAGGTGTTGACAAACACATCCTTCGGCTTGGGATTTTTGGCGC
>JAPLOW010000122.1 GCA_026400555.1 Hyphomicrobiales bacterium | reverse complement strand
GCCGCGATCAGCTTGCCGCCTTGAGCGAGCAGGCCGAACTGCAGGCCCAGCGTGAGAAGGCGGCAGAGGAAGCCCGCGCTGCGGCAAAGGTGCGGGCGGAAGCCGAAGCACGCGCCAAGGCCAAGGCGGAGGCAGACGCCAAAGCGGACGCGCTCGCCCAAGCCAAGGAAAAGGCCGAAGCCGAGGCCGAGGCAAAGGCAAAGGCTGACGCCGCCGCGAAGGCGAAAGCCGCAGCCGACGCCAAGGCCAAGGCCGCAGCGGAGGCGAAAGCCAGGCGCGACGCCCAGCTGGCGGCGCAGTTCAATCCCAGCGACATTTCGAAGCTGCTGAACTCGAAGGAACAGTCCCAGTCCACCGGCTCGACCGCGCGTGAGGTCAACCGTGTCGCCTCGCTCGGCACGCAGACCGGAACGTCGCAACGCATGAACCCGAACATGCGCTCGCAGCTGATCGGCATCATCAAGGACCAGCTCGAAAAATGCTGGAATGTGCCGGTGGCTCTGCAGGGTTCGCAAAAGCCGCCGGTGCCGTCGGTGCGGGTTGCCCTCAATCAGGACGGCACGCTGTCCGGCCAGCCTTCCGTCGTCAATTCGTCGTCGGATCCGTTGTTTCGTGTCGCGGCCGATTCGGCGCTGACCGCGACCCGGCGCTGCGCGCCTCTGCGCATTCCGGCGCAATTCGCGCCTTTCTACAATGACTGGCGCGATGTCGTCGTAAACTTCGACGCCCGCGACGTGCTGTGATGACACTGTCTGGTGACATACCGATGATCGAGACCCTGCCCCTGCCCGCTCCCTCCGTGCGCCCTGACGCCACGCGCCGCGGCCTGCTGACAGGTTCCGCCGCACTGGTCATGGCCAGCGCAGCAGGGCTCCACCCTGCCATGGCGCAACTGGTCATCGACCTGAGAAAAGGCACGTTCCAACCGATGCCGATCGCGATCGCCGATTTCGGTGGCGAAGGGGACATGGGCCCACGGATCGCCGCCATCGTCACCAACAACCTCAAGCGCTCGGGCTACTTCGTGCCGCTTCCGCGCGAACGTCATGCCGAACGCACGCCGGCCTTTGACGGTGTTCCCAATTTCGAGGCCTGGAAGGCCACCGGCGCACAGGGGCTGGTCGTGGGCCGTGTCATGCGGGACGGCGCGCGCCTGCGCTCCGAGTTCCGCCTGTGGGACATCGCCACGGGCCAGCAGCTTGCGGGCCAGCAGTACTTCACCGATCCGAACAACATGCGACGCGTCGCGCACATCATCTCGGACGCGGTCTACACCAAGATCACTGGCGTCGGCGGCTTCTTCGACACACGCATCGTGTTTGTCGACGAATCAGGCCCGAAGGAAAACCGCCGCAAGCGCCTGACCATCATGGATCAGGACGGCGCCAATGTGCGCTATCTGACCACCGGCGACGTCTCGGTGGTGACCCCGCGCTATTCTCCCGTGTCACAGGATGTGGCCTACATGGCCCAGCGCCTCGGCGAGCAGCCGCGTGTACATGTGCTCAACATCGAGACCGGGTCGCGCCAGGTGGTCGGCAACTTCCCCGACATGACCTCAAGCCCGCGCTTCTCGCCGAACGGCCAGAACATCGTGCTCTCGCTTCAGCAGGGCGGCAACTCCAACCTCTACGCCATGAACCTGGGCTCGCGTACGACCACGCGGCTGACCGACACCACGGCGATCGACACCTCGGCCTCCTATTCGCCGGACGGCACACAGATCATTTTCGAGAGCGACCGCGGCGGCTCGCAGCAACTCTATCTGATGGGAGCCGGCGGCGGCGCGGCCAAGCGGCTGTCCTTTGGCCAGGGTTCATACTCGCAGCCGGCCTGGTCACCGAAAGGTGATCTGATCGCTTTCACCAAACGCGGCAGCAGCGGCTTCGCCATTGGCGTGATGCGCACCGATGGCTCGGGCGAGCGGCTGCTGACCGAAGGCTTCCACAATGAATCGCCGACCTGGGCCCCGAACGGCCAGTATCTGATGTTCTTCCGCGATCCGGGCGGCCAATCGGGCGGCAAGCTCTACATGGTCGACATCACAGGGCGCGTCGAGCAGCCCGTTCCGACCCCAGCCTTCGCCTCCGATCCGGCCTGGTCGCCACTGCTGACCGAGGCGCGGTCATAGGGACAACGTTTCGTTTACCATCCGCCGCGATGCCGCCATTTTGACTTGATTTGGCAAGGTCTCGTTTAGGTTGACGCGACATTGATGACGTATGTGGCGTTTGCACAACAGACGCGCCCCGATATTGGACCCGGAGATTGTTCGCCATGATCATGTCCCTCCTCGCCAGCGCCCGCGCTGCCAAGTTCGCCGCCGTGCTGATGGGCAGCCTTGCGCTCGGCGCCTGCGCCTCGACGCCGACGACGGATCCCAACGCGGCGGCAGGCTTCGGCGCCGGCGGCGCGGCCACGCCGGGCAGCGCCCAGGATTTCGTGGTCAATGTCGGTGATCGCGTCTTTTTCGAATCGGACTCGACGGACCTGACCGCGACGGCCACCGCCACGCTCGACAAGCAGTCCCAATGGCTGCAGCGCTATCCGCGCTACACCTTCACCATTGAAGGCCATGCCGACGAGCGCGGCACACGCGAGTACAACTTCTCGCTCGGTGCCCGCCGTGCCCAGTCGGTGCGTGACTACCTCGCCTCGCGCGGCATTCCCGCAACCCGCCTGCGGATCGTCTCGTATGGCAAGGAACGCCCGGTCGCGGTCTGCAACGATATT